>JAZUEV010000379.1:0-3114 GCA_045640345.1 Treponema sp. | reverse complement strand
ACTCCTTGGCTCACAGAACGACATGGCTACGATCCGACTTCATTTGATGAACAGGCAACAAGACACGTTCAGGTTGCAGAAATGGTTTTGGAAAAGGCAAAGCGTCTTGTGGAACATAAAAATGATGTGGTCATCTTCCTTGATTCCATTACTCGATTGGCTCGCGCATATAACCAAACTGTTCCTACGTCAGGAAAGGTCTTGAGCGGTGGTGTTGATTCAAATGCTCTGCACAAACCAAAGAGATTCTTTGGGGCCGCAAGAAATGTGGAGGAAGGTGGGTCTTTGACCATTATTTCCACATCGTTGATTGAAACCGGCAGCCGCATGGACGAAGTTATCTTTGAAGAATTCAAGGGAACTGGAAATAGTGAAATCGATTTGGACAGGAAGCTTGCCGAAAGACGACTTTTCCCTGCCATCAATATCAAAAAATCCGGCACTCGAAAAGAAGAGGCGTTGTTGACTGATAACGAACTTCAGAAGATGTGGATTTTGCGTAAGGCTCTGAATCCTATGGAAGATGCGGATATGCTTGAGCTTATCATGGATAAGATGAAGAAGTCAAAGGACAATGAGGCTTTCCTTCTTTCTATGAACGGTCCAGGGGCTGAATAAATTTTGGGAGAACCTTGTCGGATTTTCGAGGCTTGCACTTGACCCAAAGTTTTGAATTTTGTATAATAATTTAATCCCATTTTATGGGTAGAAACAATTATCTGAACATCTTGTGGTGCTGATTTGATTGTTAACGGTAAGGAAATGATACACGTTAGGACAGAACCTTGGTTTTGTTAGGTTGTAGAGCTGACCGGGCTTTCTTCAACATCGGGCAAGAAACAGGAGAAATTATGAAAAAGGGAATCCACCCTGATTACAAGATGACAACAATCACTTGTGTTTGTGGAAACGTCATCGAAACCCGTTCAACCGTGGAAGACATCCGTGTTGAAATCTGTTCAGCCTGCCATCCATTCTTCACTGGAAAGCAGAAGCTTGTAGACACAGCTGGTCGTATCGATCGCTTCAACAAGCGCTATGGCATGACCTCAGAAAAGAAGTCTGAGGAATAATAGTCTGAACCTTAAGTAAGCCCTAACCGCGGCAAGTAAAGGCAAATTTAAGCTAAGATTTTTAGGAGAAAAAAATGGCAACTAGAAGAACACCACGTTTTAAGGAATGTAGAAGATTGGGTGTAAACGTATGTGGACATCCAAAGGCAATGAATAGAGCAAACGACCCAGCTTTCAAGAAGACAAAGAAGACATCTGAATACGGTCTCCAGTTGATTGAAAAGCAGAAGGTAAAGGCATACTACGGAATTTTGGAGCGCCAGTTGGTTCGTTACTTCGACCTTGCATCTAAGGCTGAAGGAAAGACAGGTGCTGCATTGATTTCTATCCTTGAATGTCGTCTTGACAACTTGGTTTATCGCTTGGGATTTGCTAACTCAATCCGCATGGCTCGCCAGATGGTAACTCACAGACATTTCCTGGTTGATGGAAAGAGAGTTAACATTCCTTCTTACAATGTGAAGGTTGGATCAACAATCACAATGATCGAAAAGTCTCGCAAGAATGAACAGTTCAAGAAGTGCTTCTTTGATTACAACGCTGCACCACTTGATTATCTTGAGCGTGATGTTGACAACTTCTCTGGTAAGTTGGTTAGCTATCCAATGCGTGAAAAGATTCCTGTAGAAATCAACGAACAGATGGTTGTTGAATACTACTCAAAGTAATTCTTACTCACGATTGCAAAAGACTCCCTTCTCCTTTTGGATGGGGAGTTTTTTTTATGCAAGAAGAATTGTGCAATAAAAAACCGACGCAGATAATGAGAATCTGGTCGGTCTAAGGTTGGCGAATTGGTGGGGACTACTCCAGTTCGTTTTTCACGCCCTGCTTGAATAGTCTAAGGTCTCTTATTCTGTATGTCTGGGTTGAGTCTAGTTTGTGTGGATCCGCAATCTTGCTCGTCAGGTTGAGTGAAAAAGTGTAGCAGGTTGGGGTGTATCCTTCGCATTCCACTTCCACGGTAAAGTCGAACTGTTTTTCTACGTCGGGCTTCAAACTTGCTTCGGGAGCCACCCAGAAAGAATATCGTCCGTCTGTGTTTTTGAATGTGTTGCAAGGATTGAACCAGCTGGCATCCATCATTGTTGCATTCTTTCCGTCGGATGTCTTCAATGTGACTTTTGTATTTGAAAGAGGCTCGAAAGTGGATCCGTCAAAGACACCTCCGATGAATGTTGGGAAAATAAATGTAGGAAGCATCGTTTCCCAATCGCCACTTGCATTTAGTTTTGCGGAATTATGGTAAGGTCTTTTTGCGGAATTGACCATCTTGATTCCTTCCATAGAAAGCCTGTCCAAATCGGCTGACAACTGGATATCAGCTTGAATTTCTGTGGCATTGTATGTTACTCCACGACCGCTTACAACATAACGAGGCTGGATTCTGTTCAGCACATAGGAATAGGCATCGAGACGGCAGTTTTCGCAATCACATTCAAGCCATCTGTCTTCCTGGGACATGAGACGCTGGTATAGTTCATCCACGCGACTGATAACCTGTTCTTCCATTATGTTATGAATATTAAACATTTTTCCACCCCTTATGAAATTTTCATCATTGCCCAAGCCAAGAATTTATATCTGCCGGACAAGAAACGAACTTCCTATATTATACATCAGCTTTTCTATTTATGCAAACTTTAAAATAAAAAAGACAGTCCTTTTGGTGCATTCCAATTTTTGATTATGCATCCCAGGGCTGTCATAATTTTTAGCCTAGCGAAAACTTTTTCCGTTCACTGTTCGGTTGAAGCTTTTACGCCGGGAGAATGGATTACTGCCCACCGTTTCTTGTGTAAGCCGCTAGTCCGCCTGCCATCAAAATTTCAGCAGATCTTTTTGCGATGTCGTTTACACATTGAATTTCGGTGTCTCCATTGATTTTGACGATGAAAGGGGTTCCGTTCTTGAGCGAGGAATCAAGGTCCACCAGCTCCAATGTATCTCCCTGAGTGATTTTGTCATAGTCGGCAGGGTTTACGAAAGTCATTGGAATGATTCCGTAGTTGATGAGGTTTGCCTTGTGGATGCGGGCAAA
>JAZUEV010000378.1:0-3203 GCA_045640345.1 Treponema sp. | reverse complement strand
CCGACTTTGTTGATTTTACTGACCGCCGCCCATGAAGTAGAGAAATTCCACGCTGTCTCCTTCCTTCAAAACAGTTGCAGCTTCGTCAGCTTTCTGAATAAATTCTTCGTTGATTGAAACTGTAACATATTCAGGTGTCTCAACATTTTCCTGCGCAATGAGTTCTGGAAGTGTCAATCCGTCTTTTACTTCTTTTTTGTTTCCCGCCACTGTGATTGTCATTTTTTTCTCCTTGTGAAAATCGTTTTTTTTGAATTAAATTCAAAAGCATAATTTGGTCATCTTTAAAAATTGAAATTTTTTTAATGTTCCCTTTTTATCGATGGCACCTTGATTTTTTGATGCCACTTATTTACAGTCCAAGCCAATCTTCCAAATCATCAAGATTTTGGAATCCTGTTTTTCTTTCCTTTTCTTCTCCATTTTTGAAAAGTATCAAAGTCGGTGTGGAAAGGACATTGAATTTTTGTGCAAGCTCTGAATCAAAATTTGTATTCACTTTGTAGATTTTGATTTCGCTTTCATGTTCATCTTCCAAATCACCAAGAACTGGATTTAATTTTTTGCAAGGAACACAGCTGTCAGAATAAAAATCCACCAGAACTTTTTCCACCGATTTTATTGCTTCATCAAAATTTTCTTTGCTCAATCGTTCAGCCATTCTGTTCTCCTACTCCTCCAATTTTTTTACATACATGGTGTAAGTTCCGTCATCGTTTTTCTGCAATTTCAAAACCTGCTGTCCATCGTCCTTCATGCTGCGTGGAACATTCTGGACTGGCTCTCCGTCGTTCATTTTTACAGCAAGAATTTGTCCCACATCCAGTTCATCCAAACTGACTTTCGCCTTAACAAATGTCAAAGGACAAACCTTGTCAGTTATGTCAACAAATTCATCATATTCAATTTCTGCCATGTTATTCTCCTGTTTCTTCGTCCTAAAATTTTTTCATCCTTGACTTGTGTTTCAGCATCCTAAACTTTTTTCAGAATTCTTTTTCAGATTCTAAAACAAGTTGGGACTGACATTCATTCAGTTATTATCCTTCGTAAGGCGCCTTTATTTCTTTTCTGAAATCTTCTTCGCCAACCCTTTGCAATGTGAATCTGAATCGCTCGCTTGGTTTTGCATTTTTTTCAAACCAATTGATTGCGGCGTCCGTCACTCTGAACAAAGCTTCCTTGTCCTTGATTATTGGAACAATCTGTTCGCCTTTGTAAATCTTGTTTCCAAAAAGTCCACCAAAACTGACGATGTATCCGCTTTCACCTTTCCATGCATTTGTTGGACAAGCTTTTACACACCGTCCACAATTGTTGCATTTATCAGTCGCAAGTTTTACTCCATCCTCTTCGCTAAAAGTAATCGCATTTTCACGACAGGCTTTTTCACAGACACCGCACTTGATACATTCATCCTGGACCAGATTTATAATCATGCCGCCTTTTATGCCAACATCATTTTCTTCTGATTTTAGACAATTGTTCTGGCAGCCCGTCACTCCAAATTTAAACTTGTGTGGAAGCTCCCGACCAAAATATCTTTTGTCCAATTCAACTGCAATTCCATAAGAATCAATACATCCGCTTGGACAAATCTCGCTGCCCTGACAAGCTGTTACAGTTCTGACTCTTGGTCCACAAACTCCAGGCCTGACTCCTCCTTTTGCAAGTTCTGCTTTTACTTCCTCAATGTCGTTGAAATCTATAAAAGGAATTTCCACTCCCTGACGACTTGTCATGTGTACATATCCTTTGCCATATTTTTCTGCCACCTTTGCAACAGTCGCCAATCCTTCAGCAGTAAGATTTCCTCCAACCACTCCAAGTCGGAGAGAAAATTTGCCCTTCTGCTTTTGACGCATGAATCCACCTTTTTTTAATGCTCCATAATCAATAGTCGCCATAATTAAATCTCCTATTTTCAATCACTTGCAATTTTCTATCGCTGATTTAAAATCATCAATCAAATCTTCCACATCCTCAATTCCAACACTGACGCGAATTGTGTCATCAAAAACACCAGCCCCATTCATTTCATCTTTTGTGTTGTGAATATAAAGTGTGGTGGCAGGATAAATGACCAGCGTCCTTACATCTCCAATGTTTGAAGCAATTGTCGCAATCTTCAAAGAGTTGATGATTTTAAAAGCTTTTTCTTTTGAACCAGCCCTTAGAGTAAGAATGCCTCCTCCAAATCCTTTCAACTGTTTTTCCGCAAGAGCAGCATTTTTATTTCCATCCAAAAGTGGATAGTTCACTGTAATGCCATCCAACTTGTTCAATTCTTCTGCCAACTTTTTTGCGTTCCTGCAAATTCTTTCCATCCTTAATCCAAGGGTTTCAAGACCAATGATATTCATGTATGCGTTGAATGGAGAAAGACATCCACCGATGCTTGCCCAACTGTCTTTTCTAAGACGGACAAGATATGAAAAATTTCCAAACTGCTTGAAATCTTTTAGTGCCGGATATTTTTCCACATTCCATTTATATTTTCCCGCATCAACAATCACACCACTGATGCTGTCGCTGGAACCATTAATATATTTTGACGAAGAATGGATTACAATGTCTGCTCCCAAGTCAATGGGATTACATAAAAATGGTGTGGCAGTTGTGGCATCAACAAAAAAAGGAACGTCCTTTGAATGAGCATAGTCGGCAATGGATTTTACATCAACAATCTCAAGACTTGGATTTGAAATGATTTCTGCAAAAATAAGTTTTGTTTTTTCTGTCCAAAATTTTTCGATTCCGTCTTTTGTAAAATCAGAAACATATTTAACTGTAATGCCAAGCTGCTTTAAAACTGAAAACAGTTGAATTGTTCCTCCGTAAAGTCCACAGGATGCAATTATTTCATCTCCAGCTGAAAGACAATTCAAAAGAGCCTGGGTAATTGCAGACATGCCAGATGATGTTGCCACTGCACCGTTTCCATGTTCAAGTGCATTGATTCTCTGCTCAAAGGATGCCACAGTTGGATTACCGATTCTTGTGTAAGCAAATCCAGATGATTTTCCGCCGAAAACTTTTTCCAAAGATTCCATGTCCTCATAGGAAAATGCGCTTACCTGATAGATTGGTGTAATTGTTGCTCCGAATCCTTTTTCCCTGACAACACCTTTATGTAATCCATCTGTATTAAAACCCATGTTCACCACCTTATTACCTATCTCTTTACTAGGTATTTTTAATAT
>JAZUEV010000377.1:0-1661 GCA_045640345.1 Treponema sp. | reverse complement strand
GGATTGCTTATGTATAAATCAATATTAGAGACCCTTAGTTGGAACAATGATATTGAAACTCAACAAAATGGTGTTAGACAATTAATTGAAGATGACTCAGTTGATATAAATAAACTTATTGAGCAGGCTGATAAAACTTGTTTGCAGAATATTGTGTTGGCTGTTTCACAAAAGAATTGGGCGAATCAGTACAAGTCGGTGGATGGTTTGTTGATTCTTCTTCAGGATTTGAATTGGCCTGGTTCTCTGGATGGATTGAATATTCTAAAAAGATTGCCAAGAGATATTGTATTGGGACCTTTGGAAAATGCCTTGAAAAAAGCTGCCGAAACTTCTGATGATATGTGGCTATCAAATCTAAACATATTAATAAACCATTTTAATTACACCCAAAAAGATTTCGCAAACATCCAGATTGAACATACAATCAGTTTTTAATAGGATAAATTAGATGATGAAAACAAAATTAAAAATAATTTTTTCGCTAATGATTTTTTGTGTTGCATTTTTTATTGGACATTCGATTGTGAATGCTATCTTTGGTTTTAGCGATAAACTTTTTCAATCCGATGTGATTGTGGTTTACGGAAATCAAGTTTATGCTGATAAAACTGTTTCAAAGAGGTTGCAGACTCGCTTGGATAAAACTATTGAACTTTACAAAAAAGGTTTTGCCCCAAAAATCATAGTCACTGGTGGAATCGACAAAAATCAAAATGACGAAGCCCTTGTTATGAAAAATTATTTGGTTGAAGTGGGATCTGTCCCCGAATCTGCAATCATCATGGATAATCAGGGTGTGAATACTTATGCATCAGTTTTGTTTGTGAAAAATTATCTGGAAAAAAATCAGCAGGGGAGTGTGATAAATGTTTCTCAATACTCTCACTTGATGCGGATAAATCTTGCTATGAAAAAATGTGGAATCAATAAAGCTGGTCACAGTCATGCGGATTATTTTTTTGAGCCAAGAAATTTTTATACAATGGTTCGTGAGTTTTTTGCGGTTTATTCCTATCTGATAAAAATTAAATATAGAACATAATTTGTGTTTGGTGTAATCTGATTTTATGGGAAATAATAAGTTTACAGGACGACAGATTGCCCTTGTTGCGTTTTTGATATGTCTGGTTATTGTTATTAGCACTGATGTAAAGCAGGGGATTGATGTTTATTCCAGCGTGCAAAACAATAGCGGTGTTTTTACGTTCGTTGCATTGATAATCTTTGCTACGTCCATTGTGTCTAAAATTTCTATTCCAACCAAAGAAAAGAGAGCGATGATTATTAAATCAAGATTTTCTTTTTTGGAGGATTCTGGATTTTTCTATTCTCGGTATACTTACAATAAAAAACAGAAAGCTCTAGAAGTTTATTTTTCAAATCCAGATTTTGTTGATATTTGTGTTGTGTATTTTTATAAATTGCGAACGAACAATGTATTCATGGTTGTTGGT
Source organism: Treponema sp. (assembly GCA_045640345.1). Taxonomy (GTDB): domain Bacteria; phylum Spirochaetota; class Spirochaetia; order Treponematales; family Treponemataceae; genus Treponema_D. The sequence goes on along the minus strand of JAZUEV010000377.1, from coordinate 204 downwards.
AATGAGTATGTGAATTTTAGAACCCTTGAAGATATGTATTGCAAGAAAATTTCGGATGAAGAAAGAAATGCTATGACTGTTGAGGAATATATGACATTTGTGATTAATGGTGTAGAAGAGCACAAGGAAGATATTTTAAGGATCCAAAGTTGTTATGATTTTATTGATGGGGTAGGGAATAAATAAATTATAATTCCGTAGAAT
>JAZUEV010000376.1:0-2871 GCA_045640345.1 Treponema sp. | reverse complement strand
AACGCCGCCGGAACAAAAATCCCAGCGGCTGCATAGTCTGAATAGGACAAAGGCATCCCCAAAAAACGGAGACACCTTTTAGGCGAAAACATTTGTCCAAAATCGACCAATGTTTTCTATCGATTTTAGCAAGCCATCATTCCGAATACCATGCTAAACAAAGCGATAGTTTCACAAAGACCAACAACCATGATGTAGTTTGTGAATCCCTTTCCAGTTTCAGCCAAAGCATCTGAACCAGCGGCACCGGCCTTTCCCTGAGAGATAGCGGACATACACATTGAAAGACCACAAGCAAGACCCAAGCCCAAAAGGAACAATGGATCAGCAGTAGATGTTCTCATTGAGTTCATCAACAAGAAACCATAGATTGTCTGTGTAAGAGGTGCACCAGCGAAAACCACCAACAAGAATGGAGCAGGCTTGTTGTTCAAGTAACATCTCTTCCAAGCTCCAATAGCACCCTGTCCAGCAATTCCGATACCAATTGCACTACCCATAGCTGCGATACCCATAACAATACCAGCACCAATCATTCCCCAGTTCATAATTTACTCCTTAGAACGTTTTTCGTTCAACAATTTAATGTATTTCACCAGGACAATCCCTGATGTGGTCATCCCAGACTATGGGACAACCGTTTTTGTTACAATCTTTATGCGTTTACCGCAGTCTTTCCAAGCTTTTCCACATCAACATCGACAGTCGCGCTGCCTTCAGTAAATGGACGATATTTTGTTCCGCTCCATGACATGCCAAGGTGCTGAGAGAATTCCAAAGTATTCAAACGCACACCATGGACGATGACAGAAAGAAGGTTCAAAATCATGTTCAAGCCATGTCCGAACACAAGAAGGACTACCGCAAAAATCACCATGGCAAGTTTACCGAACATTGGTCCAGCCATGCTGTTCACAGTGCTTGATATAGCCGCTCCAGCCAAGGCAACCGCCCAAAGACGGATATAGGAAACAATGTCGCTGAACACATTGACGATGCCCAGGAACACGGAAATGATGTTCTTGCAGCTTTCCAGAACCGATTTTCCGATGCTTCCTTCATAGTTGGAGAAGACAAAGCTTAGGACAAATCCCACAGCCAAAACAATTATAGCAATCAATGGCAGACTTGCAGGGAAAGTAATTCCGAAAGCCTGGATTGGATTACCGTTTGACTTGAGAGGGAATCTTGTTCCATCCACTACCATGTTCATGACAACATAGAACATACCCCAGAGCTGCATCAAAGAACCAAAGTCTCCAATACATTTCAGGCTCTTCCTGTTGGCGATAAAACACTTGATATGGGCAATGCTCAACTGAATCAACGCCAAAATAAAACAGAATACTTTCTGGTTTGTGTTGGCTATGTCAGTCGCATTGGCGATTCCCAGTTTTTCCATTTTGGATGCGGAAATCGGTTTCAATGAATAATCCACCATCCAGCTAGGAAGCTTCTGCCATTCAATTCCGAACCACGAACAAGTACAAAGACCATAGACCATTGTACAAAGTCCAAGGATTGTCACCAAGACAGGCAAAGACTTCTTTCCCGATTTGCTTTTGGCAAGAAGAATAAGTCCAATGGCAGCTATCAAGGCACCATATCCTGCGTCCGCAAAAATCATTCCGAAGAATATGCAGAAGAACAAAAGGAACCAACCAGAGATATCAAATTCCTTGTATCCAGGTGTCACATCCAGGAAGTCAGTAAGTGGATATATGATGCTTACCAACTTGTTGTTCTTGAGCTTTGTTGGAACAGGATCTTCGTCAGTTGGATCAGAGATGGAGCATGCCCATTCGTTCATTTTGCATGCAGCAAGGAAATCTTCCACGGAATCCACGGGAACATATCCAGTAACCCATGCAAGTTTTCCGGATTTGTCATCCTCTTCCGCTTTTACTTTTTCCAAGGCCGATTCAATTGTATCCACGTCCTGTCTGTTTTCTTCGCCCACGAAACCTTCACGATCCATGCCGCTGAAAACAGTCTCGAATTCAATATCGGATGCCAAAACAGACTTAAGTTCAAGTATTCCCTCGCGGTACTTCTTGCAGTCCAAAAGATTCTTGTCTATAGAAGAAATCTCGTTCTTGGCGTTTTCAATATCCTCCACCAATTCATCAGTGGACTTGTCAGGCATTGGCACGGCGAAAGCTTCCGGAGGCAAATCCTCAGGTCTTTCCGTGACTTCTGTTTCAGACAACAAAAGGAATCTTGCAATTTTTCCTTCGGAGTTCACAACCATTGTCTTGGCGTTTTCTCCAATAAGGCTGTACTTGTCGGCAGGAATCTCGTACATGTACATAAAGATACCGCGCTCCGCCAACTCCACAAAATCCTTAGGATTAACGAATCCCCATTTTTCAAGGCGTTCCAGCTCGATTGTTGATTGTCCAATGAGGTCGAGGAGAGACTTTTTCCTGTCGCTCATGGCCACAATTTTTCGAGCCTTTTCATCCGCCTGATTTGGTGTAAGCTTTTCCTGTGAAGGCACCCCCTTTTTAGGGGTCTTTATTTCATCGATGATGGAAACAGCTTTGTCGGTCAAGGAATCAGCTTCCTTATATGCAGCCAAAACAGGTCCCTTTCCCTCCACAGTCTCGAGATGCACAAGCCCAAGTTTTCTCATCTTTTTGAGAGAAGCCTTACGCTCAGAGTTCAAAACCACCACGGAGACTTTTTTCATCTGCACTATCATTTTTTAGTCCCCCTTGTCCTTGGTTTTGCAGTGACCTTTTCCTCTTCAACTGCGGCATTGGATTCATCTACCACGGCCTGAAGTTTCTTCTTTGAAATCTTGCTTCTTACAACCGCGGCAACCTGCTCATCGCCCAAGAAAATACCAATCTTTTTGATATTTGCCTT
>JAZUEV010000375.1:0-4056 GCA_045640345.1 Treponema sp. | reverse complement strand
TTTCCGTCTTTTGGTAGTCGTCCCATAGGGCTTATTATAGCATATTTTAAACCAAATGTTAATTGCAGAACGATGTACTAGGCTAAACCGCTTTGAGCGGTTCATATTTCAAGCCACCACCTTTGGTGGTGGTTAGTGACTTAAGGAAACAGAAAATTCAAATAATCGAACGTCAATTAAATCTTGTTGGTCCCAATAGTAAAAATTATGATGTGCTTGTTTCTATTCTTTCTGAAATATAAGTTGGAGGCTGATAATGAAATGTGTAATAGATTTTGAGAAGGCAAAAGAAACCGTAAAATGCGTTGTTAAAAACAAAGAGTTAAAAAAAATTCTGTACAGTAGTTTTGACGAAATTAGTTTAACGACAAAAGAAAAAAATGTAGAAATCGAAAAAATAGCATCAAAGGCCTTTGAAAATGTGGACTTTATTAAAAGTGTAGAATTGCCCCCAAATTTAAAAGAAATAGAAAAAAAAGCTTTTTACAATTGCTATAATTTGAAAAATCTTGTGTTAAATGATGATTCAAAAACTGAAGGTGAACTGAGAATTCAGTCATATTCGTTTGAGAATTGCTCAAACTTGGAAACTGTATATTTGAAAACCCAAAAAAAAGTTTCAATTGAAGGATGTGCATTTAAGAATTGCTTTAATTTACGATGTGTTGTATTGGAATGTAAAGAGTGTAATTTAGAAAGCGATTCCTTTGAGAATACAGATATTTTAACATTGTATGCTTCTAAAAATAAAATTAAGGAAATAAAAAAAGTTTTTAGAAAAACGGATATAAATGTAGAGGAGTTGGATATTTAAGAAGTACTGAAACCTACACCAACACCCTGCCAGAAATCTAAAGCCACTAATTTAAGAGGTGTTTGTCCTAAAAACTTTGTCATGCTGAATTTATTAGCCTTCGGCGGCGACCCACAGTATCTTTTAATAGACAGTGTTGCTTGGATGATTTTGAGATTCCGAATCCAGTTCGGAATGACGCTATGAACAAATGCCACTTATAACAGACATTTCTGTAGAACTAATGTTAAGTTATTGACAAAGTTGTCAAAAATCCGTATATATCGTAAATAGTCATTTCGACAATTTCAATAATCATACAATCCTAAAAACGATTATTTTACTCTATCCTGAATCCCTAAATCCTAAATCTTAAATCCTAAATCCTAATTCCTAATCCCTAATTCCTACCCCCTGAACCCCTCCCTCCCAACTATCATTTCCAGAAAAAATATGTTATACTATCCTCATTATGAGTAAAGAAACAATTCCATTGAGAAAGGATGTTCCCGCCAGCGACAAGTGGGACCTTTCAACAATTTACAAATCCGATGACGAGTGGGAAGCTGATTTGGCTGCCATTCCATCTGCTACAGAAAAACTGGTTTCATTTAAGGGGCGCCTTGGTGAAAGTGAGTCAACATTTTTGGAAGCGCTCCATGCCGACGAAGAACTGGACATGCTGATTGAAAATGTCTATCACTACGCAAGTCTTTTGAACGAAGCCGACCAAGGTGATTCAACAGCCCAGGAAAAAGTCAACCGAGCTATGATGGCTTATACACAGGTTGGGGCTGCCACAAGTTTTTATGTTCCTGAACTGCTTTCAATTCCCGATGAAAAAATCAATTCATGGATTGAGAAAAAAGAATTCGACGACTACAGAATCTATGTAAAAAAAATCCTCCACGGTAAGCCCCATGTGCTTTCAGAAAAAGAAGAAAGACTTATGGCTCTCCAGTCTGAATCTGCCCAAACCGCCAGCAACACTTTCAGTCTTTTGAATGACGTTGACATGAACTTTGGAGTGGTGACTGTTGACGGAAAGGAACTTCCTTTGACCCATGGAACCTGGAGCAATTTTTTGGAAAACCAGAATCGTGAAGTCCGAAAAGAGGCTTACGAAAAATTCTATGCCGTCTATGAAAATCATGCAAACACTTTGGCATCCCTTTATGCAGGTTCAGTTGCCAATGACGTTTTCCATGCCCGCGCCCGTGGATATAAGTCATCCCTTGAATCTGCCCTTTATGGTGACAAAGTTCCTGAATCGGTTTACAGAAATCTGATTGACACCGTTCATAAAAATCTTGAACCCCTCCATAAGTTTTATTCCCTCAGAAAAAAGATTTTGGGCGTGGAGGAACTGAGGCACTACGATGTCTATGTTCCATTGGTGAAATCCGTCAAAACAAAAATCAGTTACGAAGAATCTGTTGAGACTGTTCGAAAGGCTTTGTCAGTTTTGGGCAAGGATTACACGGACACACTTTGTGGAGGACTTCTTGGTGGATGGGTTGACCGCTATGAAAACAAGGGTAAAAATTCCGGGGCTTTTTCATCAGGCTGCTACCGTGGATATCCATACATCCTTTTGAACTACGACGATGAAACAATCCGGGATGTGTACACCATGGCTCACGAAGGTGGTCACTCAATGCACTCCTGGTTCAGCGTCCACAACAATCCATTCATGTGCTATGAATACACAATCTTTGAAGCTGAGGTTGCGTCCACATTCAACGAGGAACTGGTTTTTGAATACATGTACAATGAAGCCCAGAAAAAGGGTGACAAAAATCTTTCAGTCTATCTTTTGGCAATGCGTGCGAACGATATTCTTGCAACCCTTTACCGTCAGACCATGTTCGCTGAATTTGAACTGCAGGCCCATGAAAGCGTTGAAAGGGGAGAGCCTCTCACAACCGATGTCCTTAGATCAATGTACAGAAAACTTTTGGAACAGTACTTTGGTCCCGAAATGAATTTTGAAAAAAGTTCAGACATGGAAGGACTTCGCATCCCTCATTTCTACAACGCGTTCTATGTCTACAAATACGCCACAGGAATTTCAGCATCATTGGCTTTGGCAAAAAGAGTGACGGAAGGTGGAGAAAAAGAAAGGGAAGATTATTTCAAGTTCCTCAAAAGTGGTGGCTCCCGTTATCCAATCGAAAGTCTTAAAGTGGCGGGCGTGGATATGGAAAGCACCGAGCCGGTTCAGGCAGCCTTGGACACATTTAAGTCCATCGTTGACAGACTGGAAAAAGAGTTGATGTAATATAGGACATCGCTAAAAAAATGTCGGACATGATTATTTTTTTTCTACAATAAAATTGTTAAAACTATGGAAGCCTCTAGGAATTGCAATTTTTAGAGACTCCATGTAGAATAAAATTGATTATTTTGGAATAATAAAAAAAATAATGGGATCTTTAAAATGCAGTTTTTTAGGTTCCATTATTTTTAAACACAATTTAGAGAAGGGAGTTTATAATATGGAAAAATTTGCAATTGTTACTGATTCATTTTGCGAACTCAATAAAGAAATCCGCAATGAATATGAAATCGATTTTTTCTCTGGCCATGTTTTGTATCCAGACGGAACAGAAAAAAAATTGAATCTGGAATGGGACATAATGTCAAAAGACAATTTCTATTCCGACATCAAAAAAAATCCTGACATATATAAAACATCTCCCGCAAATGTCACTGAGATTTCACAGAAGTTCGAATCCTATGTAAAAGATGGAATCGGAATTCTTTGTGTCACAATCTCCACGGCAATAAGTGGAACTTTCAATTTTGCGACCCAGGCAAAAAAAGCGATGGAAGAAAAATATCCAGATGCAAAAATCATTATCATCGACTCGCTTCGTTACGGACCTGCTTTTGGACTTATGTGTATCAAGGCATCTCTCATGCGCAAGGAAGGAAAGTCTCTTCAGGAAGTCGGGGAATATCTGGACACAAACAAAGCTTGTTTCAGGCAGGGCGGATGGATTGATGATTTGGCGTTTGTTGCAAAGAAAGGACGCATCACAAATTCAAAAGCATTTTTTGGAAGACTTATTGGAATAAAGCCATTTGGAGAACTCAGCAGCGTGGGGCTTCCAACAGTCCTTGGAAATATAAAAGGTGAAAAATTGGCATACAAAGTTGTTTTGGACTACATCGCCGAGACAATCGTAAATCCAGAAGAACAGGTTATTTTGATTTGTGATTCCCAAAGAGAAAAACAGGCCGCCGCATTCAAGAAAATG
>JAZUEV010000374.1:0-1814 GCA_045640345.1 Treponema sp. | reverse complement strand
TAGGTTATTTTAAAAACGATGTACTAGTGTCTTAAAATTATCAATCGGTTATGCGCTATTATTAACAGTCCCAAAACAATTGTCGCCGTAAGAATCCTACTTAACTCCAGTCGAAATGACTGGTGATAAAAATCCGTCATTCCAACATTAGCAATAGCGAATTGAATAACCCTATTGAAATTTTAATTTTTAGCGATTCCCTAAAATCATTTTTTGATGTAAAATTATTTTGGAGTTTTGTGGATTTATGGAAACAAAATATTTGATAAAACATCTGGCCGAAAAATATGACAGCTTTTATTTATACGACGAAGCTTCCATTGTCAATCAGATAAATATTTTAAAAACAAATTTTCCTTCAGTAGAATTTTTATATTCAGTGAAATGCAATCCTCACAAAAATATTTTAAAATCAATTTTCAAAAAAAATTTTGGTGCTCAGGTTTCAAGTTCTTCCGAAGTGAATGTGGTTTCCGACATGGGGTTGTTTGAAGATAAAATTTTTTATTCCGCTCCTGGAAAGTCCATGGAAGATTTAAAAAATGCAATCCACAAATCCACAATCATTGCCGACAGTATTTCTGAAATCAAGAGACTAAAATATCTTGCTGAAGTTTTGGGCGAACAAATCAGAATCGGTGTGAGGATAAATCCGTCGTTCACTTTTGAAAAAGATGAATCCCTGCCATCGCCTTTTGGAATTGATGAAAAAGAAGCTATCGATTATGTAAGAAAATTGGATCCGCTTTTTGTAAAAGTTGAAGGAATCTATTGCCACATAAAAAGTCAAGAGCTTGATTGCAGCAAGATAAATCGTTATCACAAAAAAGTTTTTCAGTTGGGAGAAAAGTTTGAAATTGAAACAGGCTGCAAACTTGATTTCATAAATCTTGGTTCAGGTATCGGCATCCCCTATTCAACTGATGACAAAGAATTTAACATCCAGTGGCTTGGTAAAGAAATGGAAGAACGTATTACAAATTTCAGAATCCATCATCCAAGGACGAGAATCATTATGGAGTGTGGAAGATTTTTGACCGGCCATTGTGGAAATTTTGTGACCCATGTTATCGATAAAAAAATCTCCCGAGGAAAAAATTATGTTATCCTGCAAAACACTTTCAATGGATTTATAAAACCTGTTTTGTCTTTTATGGTAAACAAATTTTCTTCATCGGAAAATCCAAAAAGTTTTGAACCGCTTTTTACAAAATCAAAATCTTTTAAAATTGAAATCCCTGAACAAAATCAGGAAAAAGAAATTGTGACTCTTATGGGAAATTCCTGTACGGAATCGGATATAATTGGAGAAAATCTTTTGCTTCCAAAACTGAAGATAGGAGATTTGATAATCTTCAACAACGCCGGAAGTTATGCCGCAAGTCTTTCACCTATGAACTTTTCTGGACTCCCTGAACCAAAGCAACTTTTTTTCACTGTGGATGGCTTAATAATAGAAGAAAAAGGGCATATCTAAAAAATAGAAAGGGCAATTTCGAGTTTTCACAAAAATGAAATACCGTATGAAACTCCTGTGGTCTTAATTTAGAATTTTTATTCAATTTAAGGATTTTTTCTTGTGGCTTAAGTCAATACCACTTTGAGGAGGATTATTTTTGTTGTAAGCCGCACCTGAAATTTAAACTCGACCTTCGCCCCAGAAATCTTTAGGGATCCCAAAATTTTAAAAATTGAATATCCAAATTAAATTCTGTCATTCGTAAGCGATTTTGTCCATAGTAGCCCTAAAAAAATAGGGACTTTTTTCTGAATAAATTTTCGTTTGTTATGCGCCAGATGCTGTCGTAGGGAGG
>JAZUEV010000373.1:0-3909 GCA_045640345.1 Treponema sp. | reverse complement strand
TCCGCATTATTTAATGGGTTTTTACAATGGAATAAATGATGAATTATTATAGTGAGAATGCAAAAACTTTTATAGAAGAAACAAGAAATTGTGATATGGGTGAACAGTATCATTTTTTTGAATAGAGGCTTGAAATAGAACGCAACCTTTTTCAAAAAAAACTGTCAAAGAATTCAGAAAGGGATGAAGGAATGTAGAATTTTATCCCCGTCGTCTGAATGCAAAGGACAGTTTTAGGAATTATAATTTTTAGGGATTCAATAAAACTGAAAAGGGAGAACTGAAATGAGTTCAAGTACAATGTCACCTGCCGCGGAGATTTTGGTGTCGCTTATACCAATCGTAGGAATTTTTTTTGGAGCTGTAGTTGTATTTTTTGCACTTCTATGGCGACACAGGGAAATTAAACAGAAAATCGCACAGGGGAACTATAGTCCAACAAAATACAATTTCAAGGCGTTGGTTTTGTTGGTCGGTATATTCTTGACAATCGTTGGTTCTATTTTGACATTGATGTTCATAATTCTGCATGGACTTTCATGGGCTGCCCTTGGAGGACTGATGCCTCTTTCCACTGGAATCTCATTGCTTATTTTTTACAAACTGAATCCAAATTTTGAATACGGCAAGGATAATTCGCAAGAAAATTCTATAGATGAAAAAAAATGAAGAGATAGAAGATAAAAAACAAATCCTCAAAAGGGACAGGGCTCTTATAAAGAATTGCCTCAAAGGTGATTCCGAGTCCTTTGCGTCTCTTATGTCTCTTTATATGAATCGAGTGAAGGCTGTCGGATACAAGTTCAACAAAAAATCAGTGGATGTGGAAGATTTTTGTCAGGATGTATTTTTGAAGGTGTTCAAGAATTTAAAATCTTTTCGGGGCGACAGTTCTTTTGCTACATGGATAACCAGGATAGCTTATACGACTGCGATCAATTCCATACAAAATGAAAAGACTACTGAACAGATTCCTGATGGAATGGATTTTGTTTCAACCATGGCGACTCCAGAAGAACAGCAGATAAGAAATCTCACACAGTTAGCTGTTAATGAGGCTGTGAAGAATTTGCCCCGCAACTATTCAATCTGTCTGGAACTTTATTTTTTTCACGATTTGAGCCATGAGGAGATTAGCACTGTAACAGGTTTTCCAATTAATACCATAAAATCCCATATTTTTAGGGCAAAAAAAATTCTACGGCAGAAACTTATGGATTTTTCATCCTTGTAGTTGGAAAATCGAAAAAGGACATCTCTGGGAATAACAGTTTCTGGAGTTTCTCTAAATATCAAGCAGGTTTATAGGAGGTAAAATGAAACAGGATTGCGAATATTATATCAACAAATATCTTATGCTGGACAAGGGCGAGAGATTGGGGAAAGAATTGACCAAACATTTTCTTAAATGCATCAAGTGTAAAGAAGAGGTTAGAAGATTTTCCCATGCAGAAAAGATTGCCGCATCGCCTATAAAACTTTCGATTCCGGTGGATATGTCCCAGGTTCGTCAGATTATGGACAAACTTGACCCAGACTACAGTCCAAAATGGCCAGGAAGTTCTTTGGGCAGCTGGATTTTCTTTGGTATTTTCCTTTTGGTGTCGTTGGTGGGCATTGGAAGTCTTTCCATAAAGTCGAATATCCTTGGTTTCAATCTGTACATATCTTTTGCCGTCGTGGTGATTCTTTATTCAGTTGCTTTTTTTGCCTGCAATCTGGATTTTTTCATCAAAAGACTTCATCTCAAGATTAGTGGATAGAATTTGAGGGCAGAACTTTTGAATCTAGGTAGTTTTTTTTATAAATAAAAGTTATAATTAACCCATGACTGAATTATTAGCACCGGCCGGAAATGTTGAGGCCTTGGACGCTGCTATCGGTGAAGGTGCCGATGCCGTTTATCTTGGACTAAAGAGTTTTAATGCTCGTATGCGTTCCTCCAATTTTGCCTGGAGAGAATTTGAAGCGGCTGTGCAGAGTGTGCATCGCCAAGGCAAAAAGATTTATGTTACAGTTAATACTGTTAGCGAAGAAAATGAGACTGAAAGACTGTATCGATTTCTTTCATACTTAAACAGGGTTGGACCAGATGGACTGATTGTTCAGGACTTTGGAGTTATCCGTATGTGTCAGGAATTCTTCCCAAAACTGGAGCTCCATGCCTCCACCCAGATGAATGTGGAATCTGCAGCTGCGGCCAATGAACTTTGTAAGCAAGGCTTGAAGCGAGTTGTTCTTGCCCGTGAATTGGGGTTGGAAGAAATCAAAGCTGTAAAAGAATCTACCAACGCACAATTGGAGATTTTTGTTCATGGAGCGCTTTGTGTAAGTGAAAGTGGTCTTTGTTTGTTCTCAAGTTTTCTCGGAGGAAAGTCTGCCAACCGAGGTATGTGTACACAGGCTTGTCGTAGATATTTTACTGCGGATACACCAGGTGGAGAAACTCAGGGATACTATTTTTCACCTTGTGACTTGCAATTGATTGACCATATTCCAGACTTGATGAAAATCGGGGTGGACAGTTTTAAGATTGAAGGACGCATGAAGTCTGCTGAATATGTTGGTGCAGTCACTGCCGCATATCGATATGTTATGGACCATTGGGAAAATGACAGAAAAGGTGCCATTGCAGAAGGAAAACGTATTCTTAGTACTGATTTTGCCAGAAGCAAGACTGATTATTGGTATGGGTTTGACACTGAATCTGTAGGTGTTGAATCTGCAGGACCAAAAATTTTGAATCCGTCTCAGGCTGGTGGAACAGGTATCTATCTTGGAAAAATCCATGAGATCAGACCTGCTACAGATGATGAAAAAGAAAAATATATCAATGCTATCAAGAGACCTGATTTTACAGGAAAACAGGAAGAAGAAGTAAAAGCAGATATCCAGATGGCAAATATTAGGGGTGGTGATTACGATCCTGATCCAGGTGATTCAATCCGCTTGCACAGAAAAGACGATTCTGGCCGAGAAAGTCACAAGGTTCGTGTTGTTACAACTGATGAAAAAGGTTGGCGCTGGGTGGATATTCCAAATGGATTTACAAGGCTTGATTCCATCTATCTTTTGCAAACCAAGTCCATGTCCAAGAGGTATAAGAGAGTCCTTCCCCAGGATTTGTCCAGATTTAGAGGACAGCCAGCAGGTGAGCGTCTTCCGATTTTGGATTTGACACCTCTTGAGAAGAATCAACTTTCTTGGTTCCCAGAGGGGCTTTATATTGGAGTGTCCACTATTGCCGATGCCCACATTGTCCAGTCGCTCCATCCAGTTAGGGTTTTGCTGGAACTTAACAATGAAACAGAGTACGACCTCTTGAACAAGGGTAACGGTGAAAAACCTTTGCTCCCTTACAGCAAAAAAATGGTTATCATTAATCTGGACCCATATTTGGCTGAAGGAAAATTCAAGTCCCTGGAAAATACTTTGAATATTTTGATCCAGCAGGGCTATGAGAATTTCATGGTGAACAACCTTGCCCATATCAATATGCTTAAAGGAAAAAAAGTTCATTTAATCGCAGGTCCATTCCTTTATACATTCAATCGCTGGGCCGTCAGTTTTTTGGAAAAGGAAGGAATCATGGCTTACCAGATGCCTTATGAAAATTCCGAAAAAAATCTATCGGAAACCTTTATTAGTGCGGAAGAAAAATCAAGGGTGCTTTTACCAGTGTTCGCCTATCCAACTCTTTTCCGCATGAGGTTCAAGCTTCCAAAAGACTATGATTTTACCTACTTCAAGGATAAGGAAGGTATGATTTTTAAGGTAAACTCTACACCTGACGGTTCTTTTGTTATGCCGGAAGCTCCTTTCAGCATCGTTGACAAGATGAACCCAATTGCCTCCAAGGGTTATAAACATCTTTTGGTGGATTTTTCCAAAACCAAGGTCCAGAGAGGG
>JAZUEV010000372.1:0-2499 GCA_045640345.1 Treponema sp. | reverse complement strand
CATTCAAATCGTTTAAGAAGATCTTTCGGAAAATTCAATTTGTCCAGACTTACGAACGGATAAGGAATTCCTGTAAAGGCGCCACAATCCACCCAGCTTGCTCCCTGAAAACAGAACATCTGAGGTTCATAGAAATGGAATGTGTAAATTATCTTGTCAGCCTTATATTTAGGTAAAGCAAGGGTGTTATCAAGCATGCCATCAATAGATCCCACAACAACGTAATGCTTTGTATCTATACTGCGGATTTTCTTTAATACTCTACCTTGTATTGCACCCCACTTTTCAACAGTCATGAAATGAGGTTCATTCATTATTTCATAGATTACATATTCAGAACTGTCCTTATATCGTTCCGCAAGCTGAGTCCATACAGAAAGCAAGAGTTTTTCAATATCAGGACGGGTCTTTGCTCCTTCAACACAGTCATTATGGAAATCAATCACAAAATACATCTGCAGTTCTTCTGCATAGCGCACAAGATCATCAATGATTCCGAGAAGTTCAGGGTGAACTGTGTATTTATTATCAAAGAAAAACCTTTCAAACTGGATTGGAACGCGGACATGGTCAAACCCAAGTGCCTTGATATTTTCGAAATCGCCTTTGGTGTAATAGTAAGGATTCAGACTGTCCAGTGGACCATCTTCAAGCCAATGGGTAACACAGATTCCTTTCTGAAACGGCAAAGGAACGGCCTTGTTGTCGCCTGAACTCTTTGCATTCACAATGGAACAAGCAACGATAAATGATATGACAGCTGCCACAATTTTCTTTTTCATTTTTTCTCCTCCGAAAATATTTCTCAACATCAGTTTTCAAGTCATAAAAAATGGCAGCCGAAGCTGCCATCCCAGGGATCCTACTTTTTGAACAGTCCCTTTTCCTGACCTAGATCAGGTTAAGATCAATTTGCAAATTCCAGATAAAAAAACGCTGATTTCAACGAAACTGTTGCTCATTTAGTCTGAGACTTTTCTAGAAAAGTTTACATACGGACCTCTGTATGGAGGTGCGTATGACAAAAGAAGAAAAGGACATAATGAACTACTTCAGCAAGCTCACGAAGGACGGATTGGCATTTGCCCGCACCGTCATTATGTCCAAGATTTGCTCCGACGCTAGAAATCTGCACGCACTGTACGAAATCGAATCCTCGGAATATACGCTGACCTGTCCATACTGTGAATCTTCAGACTATAAAAAGAACGGCCACAGAAAACAGCTAGACTATGAACCCGCACGCAACGCTGTACTGTATGGCATAAAGGATGTCAAGCTCAATGAGATTGACAGGGCATACATTGAGAAGAACTACGATGAAAAGGACTTGAAATACATCAAGGTTCAGCGGTTCAAATGCAACAAATGTGGAAGAACCTTCTCACACAACACAAACACATTCACACAGTATTCAAAGCTCTCACTAGAAATCTTGGACAGATATCTTTCCTCAATGCTGAACAACGATATCCTCAAGAAATCCGCAAAGCTCTGCAACATCTCAGTCTATACCTGTTTTGTTCTACGCCACAAAATCCTCTCAATGCTCGTCCTTCAGAATGAGGGACTGGTTCTCTGGGGTGAGAAATTCGAAATGGACGAGGCATATTTCAAGTTTTCCTACAAGGGAAACAATAAGAATGCCAAGTCCAACCTCCGCACCTGTCTGGATATGGTTTCCAAAAGTGAAATGGACTTCATCAACAGAAAGCCTAAGAAGAGAGGTTACTCTGACCCGACAATCCTTATTTCCGTTGGAGCTGTATCAGAGAAGGAAGGTGAAAAGCTTATCAAACAGCAGAAGGAACTCGCGGGAATTTCCCATAACAAAATCTGTCTTGTAACAGGTTTGGACCATAACGGAAACTACATCGGAATGGTCGCAAATACATCCAGACCAACGATTGATTCATTGCACCGTGTACTCGACGGCCACATTATGGAAGGCTCATCAATGGTCACTGACGAGATGAACTCATATGTTCAGTTTGCGAAGGACAACAACATCAAGCTCACACAGATTAACAGCAAGATTAAGAGAAAGGGACAGAAGGAACTTCAAGCGATGAACAGCTTCCACAGCAATCTGAAACATAGAATTCTTGACGCTCACTTCGGTATCTCCTCAAAGTATCTGAACAACTATGTGGCTTGGTTCATCTATGTCCTCAAGAAGGACGGAAAGTATCACGACAACTTGGAAGGGTTCAGAACAAGCGTGTTCCATACCCGTTGCAGATTGAGACGTGATGAAATCTCAAAACGACCTCCGATATCATTCGACAGACTGCCGGGGTATGTGGCTACGAACCAATACATCAGCAGTCTTGCACAACAGGCTCTGGATATCTCCTAGCCTTGGTAGTTGAAGTTGATTACGCAGTCTGAAGGAACTGTCCATTGCACTTTATCCATAGTATTCCATTGTTCTTCAGTTCCTCTGTAGTTGATTGTTTTCAAAGTATCAGAGAATGGGTTGTAAGTTAAAGTTCTTAC
>JAZUEV010000371.1:0-2692 GCA_045640345.1 Treponema sp. | reverse complement strand
GATTTACCTGATGTTGAAATAGAAACGCTTGATATAGATGACCCTTTCGTTGGCGGCTTTCCATTTTTTGCTCTGTGGATAGCGCTTGACCAATGTCTCGTAAGTGTCCAACGCTGCCTTGATGTTGCGGGATGTGGAGTTTGCTTCCAAAGCCTGTCCCTGAAGGAAAAGTCCCTCGTCTATTCTGGTTATGGCGTTGTTGAAGAACTCTGTCAAAGTGTCAAGACATTCAGCGTAGTTCTTTGAGTTGTATAACTTCTGTGCCTTTGCCAAAAGTTCATCGTCGGCGGCGGATGTAATGACCTGTTTTTTTGATGACGAAGGTTTTGGAACATCCACTTTGGTTGAGCCAGAGCTGCTTGGGTTGTTGGCCTTTGGACTTGTGTCTGTGGAACTGCCAGTGTTTACGCTTGAGGAGTTGGCGGAACTGTAGCCGTTGCTTCCGTCTGCGATGTTTCCCAAGGTGTTGCTGCTATCAACCGATGTGGTGGTTCTGTTGTCCGATGCGGAAGAACTGCTTGCCGTACTATTGTTGTTGCCAGTGTTTCCTGTGCTTGGTCTTGATGCATTGCTGCTGATGTTTGGTCTTGATGAGGATGCTCCGCTTGAAGAATTGTTCTTTTGTGCTGTGGAGCTTGAGGATGCTGAATTGTTTTTTTCACTGCCGACTGTTGGTTCTTTCTTTGGAGTCTGGGCGATTGCTTCAGTCTTTGGCTCTGGATAATCCTGGGCGATTGCGGAATCTTCCATATTGTTGTTATTGTTGTCCTGGATTTCTTCTGCGGCTGAATCCTCTTCCTTTGAATCTGCTATCGAATCGTCCACAATTTCCAGGACCTCGGTGTCGATTTCCTGCATTGATGGTTTTTTGCCCTGGCCCTTTGGAACAATTTCACTGTAGCTTGGAGCAAGAAGATGTTCATCGGAATTTGTTTTTCCAGAGATGACAACCTCAAGATAATCGTTTATGGCGTCCCCCGTGAGAGAATCTATCTTGTAGAAATGCAGTATGGCCTTTCCCTGAGACTTTGCCCTTAAAGTGAAGACCGTGTTGCTTGTGAGGGTGTGTCCAAAATATCTGAGGAATGTGGTGTTGTCTGTTTCCCCAAGATAAAGCCAACCTTTCCCTGGATATTCCACATCCACATACTGGTTCTGGGCAATGGTGATGGACCGGGATGGGACCTGCAGATCCTTGTCCTTGTATGCGTCCAATCCATTTCCTGAAGAGGATGTAAGAACCAATGATTCAGCTGGATTCACGTTTGGGAGAATATCCTCGACAAAAGGAACCGTGTCGATTTCCTGCAAACTTGTCTCAAGGTCCTCTATGTCCAGTGTCTCCAAAGAATAGTCCCCGGGATTAAAATCGTTGGACATCTCGAAGGATGGATATTCTATGTTGTTGTCCGAAAAACTTTCCGCGGTCTGGGAAAATGCCAGCGTAGGGACAATCAAAAGTGCGAATGTCTTTCCTAAAATCTTTTTCATGGTGCCGCTCCTAAAATCTCTTCTACGAGAGAACTATTGTCTTTCCTAAGTTCGTTCATAACCGATGTGGACGGTACTGCGAACCATTTGTCAACTTCTTCTTGGGACCATTGTTTTTCAGTCTGCCTTGAAAAATAATAATCCTCGGTCATGGTGTAATCCTGGGGTCTAACAAAATCATCTTCGGCTACAAACCTAGGCTGAAGATTGTTTTTGTTTTTGTTCTTGCCACCTGAAGATATGGCCATGGACAGGACAAGCACAATAAGAAGTACCATGACTGTCGCTATTATGCCGATGGACAAAATCTTGTGTTCGTCCACAAAATCTCTGATCCTGTCTATGATTTCATCTGTTTTAATCATACAGATTTTCTCCGTCTATTTTTCTGATCCATCATCAGTGTCCAATGTCATCGCTAAAAAACTTTCCTTGGCGATGTCCGAAATATTTGATATTCCTAGCGAGTTTTAGTCATTGAAATTGCAAGGCTAAAAACATCGCGTTTTCAAAGTTGTTTCTAAAAATTTCAATTTTTAGAGACTTCCATATCAATTATACCATTATTTTCGGTGGATGTTACACCCGTTTCGCCATTTTCCTCAAAATTTTCATCCATATTTTGGGAATTTTTTGAATCATCAAGTCCTTGGACATCATGATCGGAATCTTTTGGGCTTTCTTCTTCCGAACCATCCTTTTCCTCGGTCTCCTGATTCTGGATGGACGAATCGTTTTCCTGGGGCTGGACATTTTCATCAACCTTCAAGCTTCCATCGGAATTTCTTTCACGAGGGGTGGGTCTTGGAGGTATGACGATTCCTTCCTCAGGTTCCACATCCTCTTCCACAAAGTCGCTGTCATCCTCGAAAGGTATGTTGCCGTTGAGGGTGTCCTCGTCGAACTTGATCTGGACGACCTTTGTGATTCCCGGCTCCTCCATAACCACACCCATGGCGGAAGATGTACCGATAACGGTCTTCTTGTTGTGGGTGATGACTATGTATTGGCTTACACCTGAGAATGCGCGAAGGACGTTCACAAGGCTTCCAACATTTTTATCGTCCAAGGCTGCGTCGATTTCGTCCAAAAGACAGAATGGGCTAGGGCGAACCTGGTATGTGGCAAAGAGAAGCGCCATGGCTGTCATGGTTTTTTCACCACCGGACAAAAGTGCAATGCTTTCAAGCTTTTTTCCAGG
>JAZUEV010000370.1:0-9668 GCA_045640345.1 Treponema sp. | reverse complement strand
ATCTGTTCCAAATCTGCCGCAAGTGGACGAATAGATTTCATGTTCCATTTTCCAACTGTGCGAAGGAATTTGAATTTCAAGTCAGATTCGGTAGCGATGTTTGCCTTGTATGTGTCCGGTGAAAGCTGGATAAAAGTTTTGATGGTGGTGATAAAAGACTGGAGATGTTCAACCTGCTTTTTGACTTTGTAGTTTCCGTAATCCTTGTTCATCTTTTCCTTGTTTTTTGCGGAAAGACCATAGAAGAAGTTAAGGAATCCACGATCGGACTTGATTTGATATTCCTCTTCCATCATAAGTTTGTTCATCAGCTTCAAGTCTTTTGCACTGAGAGCAGGCAAGTCATCGGATGTTCTCTTCAAAATCTCGCTGTTGACAGTTTTTTTAGGTTCAGATGTTCCTGATGTAGCTCCCAATGAACCGCTTTTTGATGATATGTCCGATGATGTGTGACCGGTTGCCCTGGCAATGACAGTTGAATTTCTTTTTTTAGGCATCTTTGTTGGATCAATAGGGATGGATTTTTCTGGAAGGATATCTCCACCAATCTTCTGAGCCATCTCCATTCTTTCCTGGTCATTCAAAGGACCAATGTTTCTCCTTGTACGCTCAAAGGTTCCTGGTTCAAAGGATGTTCTTGGTCCGTTGTTTTCGTCTGCCATAATTATCTCCTATTTTAAATTAAAGCCGTATAAAACTTTTTTTTGCAAGTCCCGGCAATCGATTTACATTGATTTTTTCACCTTCCGAGGTCATCAGTACGCCGCTGAATGTTCCATAGATGGTGTTGTAGTTTGCCCTGAACATAATAGCGTTTACGATACTGTTATCCACGGATATGGGGGAAAATGTCAAATCTATCATATTTTCCGTGTCCTGGATATTCCAAGTCTTCATTATACCATAGGTATGGGTAATGACAACAGGTGGAAGCAGTGTTTTTTTGTTGTCGAAGAACAAAGCATTTCCATTGTACTTGTCTCCATCAACTGAATCCTGGGAACCGGTTTCTATCCTAAAACTGATTTCCTTACCATTAATATAGCCCAAGCCCGTCAAAAATTCAGTCTGGTTGACAAATTTCATGTAGGTTCTGTTGATATCCAAAAAAGAAAGTCCATTTGTCAAACTGATTTTCTTTGGTTTATCATTTTTTTGAGTAAAAACCAGGCTTCCTGTAAGCGGAA
The DNA here is from genome assembly GCA_045640345.1 of Treponema sp. GTDB lineage: Bacteria > Spirochaetota > Spirochaetia > Treponematales > Treponemataceae > Treponema_D. The sequence continues at coordinate 8,481 of JAZUEV010000370.1, read as the reverse complement.
AAGCTCCGTAATATCTAGCTGACCCTCGTCTAAGGGTTGGGGCTGGCAAAACCAAGGTCAATTCATTGTCGGTAGATTCGGGGAAAGTGGTTCTGATTTTACCTTCAACCGATGGCAAAACTGAATTGCCTTTTAGATTGAGCTTCACAGACATCTTGTTTTGGCTTCTGTCCCAACTGATTCTAACGAAACGGGATTTTTTGAAACTTGATGTGGCGGCTTTATCCATGTTGTGGGGGACCAATCTTTTCTTTGGACCCATGACAGAGCGATAAAAATATCTTTGTTTTGTGGATTTGTTCCAAAAAACGACCTGCACCAGTCCAAAAATTTTTGCGTCAAAAAAATCAATGGAGCCAATGTATTCTTCATCGTTGAAGAAAAAAGTGAGTCTACTATTGATGCGAAGGTTTGTCAGAAACTTTGGGATAGGCAAATCGAGATATGCTCTGGAAATCCCCCTAATATCAAGCCTCTTTGGATGAGCCTCAAAAGCTCCAAAAACACATTTTCCATGGCTGACAAGTTTTTCTGGACAAACGTCAAGATTTCTTGTGTACATTATTCTCTATTTTATACTGTAATTCAAAAAAAATCTATAATAGTATTGGGCAATTTCGGGTTTTTCAAAAATGAATCTCTAGTTGAATTGAGGTCATTGAAAAAATCTTGGAGATGTCATTTCGACCGAAACGCAATGAAATGTAGAAATCTCATCAACGACCATTTTTTTTAGATTTCTCCATTCCGTTCGCTACACTCACTCCAGTCGAAATGACTTTTGATTTGTCCGTTCCAATCAACTCCAGTCGTGATGACTTTTGATTTGTCTGTTTCAATCAACTCCAGTCGAAATGATTTTTGATTTGTCTGTTTCAATCAACTTCAGTCGAAATGACTTTTGCCGAAAAAATGTCTAATCCCAAAAACATAAGTCAGACCACATTTTTGAGATGCTGAAATAAATTCAGCATGACATTTGATTAACTAGGGTAATCTTGAGTTAAAAAATGAACCTTTGGTTGAATAGGGTACATGGCTTATTTTTAATTTTTTTCAAATGGTTCAAGTCCATGTTATTTTGAGAGGGATTATCATGTCACAGGTCTTATGCTTTATGTTATAAGCTGCACTTGAAATTTAAGTTCGACATTCGCCCCAAATAAAAAAATCATATTTCATTATAATGGAAGATTCATTATAATTTTTAGGAGTTTCCGATAAGGAGTAATATATGGAAGAAAATAATCAGAAATTTAAAACTGAGTTCAAAATCAAGAATCTTATTTTGAAAAATAGACTGGCTATACCACCGATGGTCTGTTTTTATTGGCCGACAAAAGATGGATATGTCACTGAAAAAAATATAAAACATTACGAAGATTTGGCAAAGGGAGGGGCTGCTTTGATAATAGTTGAAGCCACGGCAATCACTCCACGGAGCAAACTTCATCAGTCGGAACTTGGCATCTGGGAAGATGGTCAAATCGATGGACTAAAGAAAATTGTTGACAAGGTTCACGAAAATGGACCAAAAATTTTTATCCAACTGGTTCACGCTGGTGGAAATGGGTTTGGCAAATGCGCGGACGCTCCAAGTGATATGGATTATTCAAATGGAAATCATGGAGTGGAAATGTCAAAGACCCGCGTCCAAGAGACTGTCAATGATTTTGTCCAAGCCTCCCTAAGAGCACAGAAAGCTGGATTTGATGGAGTGGAGATTCACGGTTGCCATGGATATTTGGTTTCGACTTTCTTCAATAAAAATTTCAATTTCAGAAAGGATGAATATGGCCAAGACAAATCTCTCCTTGCAAAAAAAATCTTGAAATCGGTTAAAAATGCTTGTGACAAGGACTTTGTTGTTGGAATACGACTTGGAGTGTTTGAACCTCTTTTGGAAGATGGACTTGAACATGCAAAATCAATTGCACCTTACACCGATTTTCTTGATATTTCCTATGGCGCAAATTATATAGGAACCAAACCAGATGATTTTCCTTGTTCGGAAGCAGTTTACGGGGCAAGTTGTGTAAAAAAAATCCTTCCAGAAATGCCAATCTTTGGAGTCCATAATATTAATTCATTGGAAGATGTTGAAAAAGCTTTGGACACAGGTATTGATATGGTGGATATTGGAAAAGCAAGCCTGGTTGACCCTTCGTTTGTAAACCACATAATCAATGGACAAAAAAATGGAAAATGTTTGCACTGCAAAAACTATTGTCGCTGGAATCCAGATTCTATGTCCAATCCGAATTTGAAGTGCCCTGGATATGAACTTTTTAAAAAGATTGATGGAGTTGAGAATAAGGATATCTAAAGAAGAGAGTCTTTAAAAATTACGATTTTAGGAATGCCCAGAATTATAGTTTTAAAGATGCCGTATATTCCCTGCATCATCAATTGAATTCATTGTAAAAATCCAATATAATAGAAGAAATGTTCTAAGTTGATTTAGAAGATATATTGGGTTTATGTCCAAAACAAAGAATACGAGGAAATAAATGATTTTTTCACCAGTTGAAGTCGAAGAAACAGTAAATATGTTTATGCGCCACAAGTTGGATGTGCGTGCAATCACCATGGGAATCTCTTTGAGGGACTGTGCCTGCGAAGATGGTAAAAAGAGCCGCCAGAAGATGTATGACAAAATCATGCGCAATGCTGGAAATCTGGTTCGCGTGGGTCAGGATATTGAAAAGGAATTTGGTGTGCCGATTATCAACAAGCGCATTTCCGTTACTCCAATTTCCATGGTCGCTGAGCCAAGTGGTGAAAAATCTTATGTGGAATGGGCTGTGACTTTGGACAAAATCGCCAAGGAACTGAATGTTGATTTCGTTGGTGGATTTTCTGCAGTGGTCCAGAAGGGAATCACTCCCGGCGACAGAACTTTGATTGAATCAATCCCTGAAGCTTTGAATGCAACTGAGCGTGTTTGTTCTTCCGTAAATGTTGGAACCACAAAAAATGGAATCAACATGGATGCAGTGAAGCTTATGGGAGAAATCATCAAGAGAACTGCCGAGGTTTCAAAGGACAAGCCTGTTAACGGTTGTGCAAAGCTGGTTGTTTTCACCAATGCTCCTGAGGATAATCCGTTTATGGCTGGTGCTTTCCACGGACCTGGAGAAGGGGACGCTGTTTTGAATGTTGGTGTTTCTGGACCTGGTGTTATTTTGGCAGCCGCTCGTGAGTTCAAAGGTCGCCCAATCAATGAACTTGCTGATGGTATCAAAAAGATGGCGTTCAAGATTACCCGTATGGGACAGTTGGTTGGTACTGAAGCTGCAAAACGACTTGGTGTTGATTTTGGTATCCTTGATTTGTCTTTGGCTCCAACCCCTGCCGTTGGTGATTCTGTTGCTCGCATCCTTGAAGAAATTGGTCTTGAAGGTGCTGGTGCTCCTGGAACAACTGCCGCTCTTGCAATGCTCACCGATATGGTAAAGAAGGGTGGAGTTATGGCAAGTACCAATGTTGGTGGATTGAGTGGCGCATTTATCCCAGTCAGCGAAGACGAAGGAATGATTAACGCAGTAAAACAGCACAGCATCACTTTGGAAAAACTTGAGGCCATGACTTGTGTTTGTTCCGTTGGTCTTGATATGATTGCAATCCCAGGGGACACAACAGCCACAACAATTTCCGGAATCATGGCTGATGAAATGGCAATCGGTATGGTCAACAATAAGACAACAGCCGTCCGTTTGATTCCAGCACCTGGTAAAAAGCCTGGCGAATGGGTTGAATTTGGTGGTCTCCTTGGTGGATGTCCAGTTATTGATGTAAACCAGTTCTCTTGTGCTGATTTTATCAATCGTGGAGGTCGCATCCCAGCTCCAATCCATTCATTCAGAAACTAGATTTTAGTTTGTTTGAACTGTTGATTGTTTGAATTGATAGATTAATCCTTCGTAAGTGGTTTGCTTTCGGAGGATTTTTTTATCACATATTTTCTTTTATCCTTTCAACTTCTTCAATACAAAGACCTGATGCCTGTGAAATTTGCTCCGTAGTCAGACTTCCCATTAACAACAGATTTTTTACAGTTTTCATAATACCTTGCTCGATTCCTTGTTCAATTCCTTGCACAATACCTTGTTCTATTCCTTGCTCAATACCTTGTTCAATTCCTTGTTTTATGCCGAGTTTTAATCCATTTTCGCTTGCACGACGGAGACTATTCTTAAATTTCCGTTTTATGGCATTGGCACGGGTTTTTTCTGTGGAAATTCTGTCCCAATAATAAGTCTCCCGAATCCAGTTTGCCTCGTCATCACTTATGCTTGAAAGAACTGATACTGCCATTTTAATCCCCTTGGTTTTATCTGTTAAATCATTGATAAAATCTTTTTTATTTTCTTTCGATGCGTATAGAAAGAATTTACCCCACATTTCAATTTTAGTCAAATCGTTCAGGTTGTCTGACTTTTTTGCAATCTTTGGAAGCTCAATAAAAATGAAATGCATTCTGTCGCCGACTTTTCTGCCGTGTCTATTTTGGACGCAGTAATGATTGACAGCATCTTTTTCCTTTTTGTCAAAAATGAAATTCATTATGGAAATCTGATAAACTTGCGGAATTTCACTCCAGTCTGTACCTTTGGGAGTATAGTGGTTAAGTAAATGTGCAATGTGGTATTCCATGCGTTGACCATAAGAAAAATCGTTGTTTTGTCCCTGAAGCTCGATGTTTGCGTATTGACCATCTATTTTGCAGGTAATATCAAACTCCGGTTGTTTGTCTCCATAAAAATCTCCCGCTAGCTCATTTGGCTGGAGAACCACATCGGTTATCTTTTTTCCAATAACATCAGATAAAAATTCCGTTAGAGCAATGTGTGATTCTTCGGTAGCTGAAGTGAAAATCATTTTAAAAGTTGGATCTGCACATGGATTTAGTAAAGCACCTGGATAGGGACGCAATGAATTGGGCATAGGAACTCCTTCAAAATTGAATTAAGTTCTTCATTTCCAACCCATGAAAACTTTCGGTAAGTGACGAGCATCTGTGGAAAAAATTAAAAAACGCAAAAAAGTATTGGAAAATAGTAAAAAAACAGTTGCTTCGGTTACATTTTAAATATAGGAAAAAAATTAGGAATCGGCAAGTAAAATTTTAAACTTTTTTTCGGGCGAATGGCCAGTTTAAATTTCAAGCAAAGTTTATTACGTAAAGCATATAAATTGTTACAAGTCTTCGAAAAATGATTTTCCTTTAAACAAGAGATTAACATAAAATAATTGGACTCCACAAATCATCCAGTGAATCATTTTGTGAAACGTGAAATTGACCATAAAAAAAGTCTGCCCCAAAAATGGACAGACTGTGAATTTGATTTCTTTACTATAGTATTATAAATATCATTTGAGTTCTCCAAAAATTCGTATATAGATTGTTGTATCTTCAGTAATGTCTTTTAATTCTGTTATTTCGTGTTTGAATTCAGAATCACTATAAAACTTTAAGGATGCAGTTAGATTTGTGGTATAAGAGTTATAAGGGACACTGCCCGATTTATCTGTTATTGGTATAGCGGTAATTCTATCAACTGAATATGTTGGCATAGTTAAGATTTCATCTGGTTTGATTTTTGATGCTAGAACAAAAGTATCTGTCCAATCAAATGTTTTTAAATCTATAGAACGGTATGTTTCATCTTCAATAAATTCAGCTATGAAACGTTTTTGCAGTTCTCCATCCTTATTTCTGCAATAGCGGGAATAATCATAAGAGCCTCCGTAAAAATATTTGCTTACATATGATGTACCTAACGAATGTGAAGTAACATAACTTGTGTATCCCGATGTGCCGTCTGAATAATCAGGTTTTATAATATATGCTCTCCAATACATCTCAAAATCATTCCAAACATAATTTATGTTATAATAAAAATCTGGACAATTTTTTTCAGCTTTACAATGTTGTGCTTCATTAAGTGTTTTATAACCGTTATGGCAGAACTTACATTTAAAATATTTTGGACATCCCTCGGCTGCTTCACAATTATCAGCTTCGAACTTTGTTCTGTATCCTTTATTACATCCCTCGCATTTAAAATGTTCTGGACATCCTTCTTTTTTGTCACACTTTATGGCTTCATCTTTTGTGGAATATTCATTGAAACAGTTGAGACAAATATAAATCTTTCCTGAATCCCCGTTATTTTGATTGCCAGCGCTGTTGAGTTTACAGTTTTGGGCTTCTTCTTTTGTGTTGTATTCATGTCGGCAAGTGCTACAGACATAAACTTTTGTTGGGTCGCCTACATTGACATTGCATGAAAAAAATGATGATGACAAAATCATTGCGGCGGCTAGAAACTTTAAATTGATTTTCATAATTTACTCCTAAAAATTTATTGCAATGAATTATAAAGAATCAATGAAAGTTTGTCTTGAGTAAAATTACTCAAATTGATGATTTTTTTTAATTAGCTTCCACCCTTGTTTTAATTTTTTTATAGATTTTAAAAATGCCAAAACTTACAAGACAGCTTAACATTTTGTCGGCAAAATTTGTGATGAACCCACTGAAGTTGATTGCGAACGGTAGATTTTTTGACGCAAGAAAAAGACTTTGAATCAGATTATCAATCTGTAATCTTTTTGTGGTCGATTCAAAAACAAAATCCGAAATTATATTACCCAAAACAGTATTGCTAAGAGCTGTAAAAAATCCTGCATATAAAAAAGCGTCCATTTCATTTTGGTTATTCTTGAAAATATAATATGAAATGACAGCGGTGGAAACATGGCAAAGTGTGAACGGCAGATACTCCATTGAAATAAAAAATAAAAACAAATTTGTTGAGACGGCACAAAAAATTCCTGACCCTAAACCAAATGCCGCAGTTATAAAAAATGTAAAAACGGAATCCATGTAAAGTGGAAATGTTGTTTTTGTTGTAACAATCGCTCCAAGACAGTTGAGTGTAATGGCAAAAGTTGTAATTACAAAACAGGAGATGATTTTTTTGATGTCGATTTTTTTCATATAATGAATCCCAAGATTCTGGCAATCTTTAAAAGTTCTGTGTTAGTGCTGATGTGAAATTTTCCAAAAATAGAATTTTTTTGATTCTGAATTGTCCGTTCCTTTTTTCCCAATGCATCTGCAATTTCTTTTGGATTTTTCAATGTGGCTGATAATTCAAAAACTTCTTTTTCTTTAGGCGTAAGTGATTTATAAATTGAAAAATATTTTTTTGTCTCGCTGTCTGTGACTGTTTCTTTTTTGTCCATTAAATTCAACAGAGAAGGATAAACAAATTCATTTGCAGATTTGCTAAAATAAATTCCACCTTCAGCAACTTGCAAAAGAGCTTGTTCAAATTCTTCTATTTCGCAATCCTTTGTAATGTATCCTTGGACTTTAAGTTTGTAAGCTTTCTCAATATGACAAAAATCATTGTACATTGTGAATACAAGAATTTTTAAATTTGGAGAAACCTTTTTGAAATCATCAATAAAATCTAATCCGTTTTCCATATTTAAATTTAAATCCAAAACAAGAATCTGGATTTCATTTTTGCATAAAATTTCCAGGGCTTCGTTTTTTGTGTTTGCGTAAAAAAAATCAAAAGCACTGTTTTTATTTTTTAATGTTGCTCCCAAACTTCTGATTAGTCCAGAATGATCATCAACGAACAGAATGTTTAATTGTAATTGCAATTGTCAAACCTCCCTCGGCAGCGTTTGTAAAATCAACTGTTCCATTTAAAATTTTAACTCGTTCCACAATTGATTTTAGACCGTAATGATTTTCTTTTTCAAAATCAGAATCTTTAATTCCAATTCCGTTGTCACTAAAAATGATTCGCAGCTTGTTTGATAAATCCATGATGCGCACTGTCAAAACTGTAGCCTTTGAGTGTCGAGCTGTGTTGGTCAAAACTTCCTGGAAAATTCTGTATATTTCGATTTGTGTTTTTGAATCAAGTTTTTGTATAAAATCTGAAGCAGTAAAAAATTTTGTTTCTATTTTATAATTCAACTCAAAAGTCTTCAGCATTTCTTTGAGCACAGATTCAAAATCTTCAGAAAAATCAATGTGCATGGATCCAATAAAATAACGAATGTCGTTGAGGGCTTGGTTGGAATAATATTCAGCTTTTTCAGTGTCCTTATTTTTTATGTGGATTTTTAATGTGGCAATATTTTGTGCGACTGTATCGTGCAGTTCGCGGGATATTATTTTTTGATTTTCTGACATTGATTTAAAATTTTCCAGTTCAGAATTTTTTGAAATTGTTTTAACAATCATTACAAAAATTGAAACAGTAAAAAGCAGAATTGAGCAGACTGATAAATTGTTGAACCCTGACATAAGAGTTTTTTGAATCTGCTTCAGTGAATTCTGGAAATCAATAAATTCTTTTTTGTACTCAGTATCGAATGTTTCGGTGTTTCTTAATTTTGGTAAAGAATTTTTTATGTTGTCGTTGAACAGACAAATTGATTCAAAATCGT
>JAZUEV010000369.1:0-1940 GCA_045640345.1 Treponema sp. | reverse complement strand
GCTTTTACTTTTATATCTCAAAAAAATAGACTGCCCAAAATGAGCAGCCTTCGTTAAAGTTCATCTCTTTACGGATTAAAACCGCTGGTTAATGGAGACCATCTATTCCAGATATATACAATAATCGTGAAAAAGTCAAGTTTTTAAATAGTGGCCAGGACAAGGCATGATGAATATCAAAAGGACGGGGTCAGGATAATTGACATCGCGGATTTTATTTTGGACTGCGGAAGCTATCTGTAACGGTTTTAGCATTTTGTATTCCGCCAACCAATTTCTACGCCGGATTGGAGTGGCGCGGAGCGTTCGGTTGTCGGACACTTTTGTGGCTGGCGACCGAATGGAGTCGGAGACGGAACCACGGAAAGCCGGTTTTTTTACAGTTTCCGTCGGGCTGTAAGACCGGCGGCATTTTTTGTCCAAGGTACGTCCGTAATATTAAATCCACCATTGCCCATAAAATCTTTTTTCTATATAATAGGTATCCAAACGATTCGTATTTTAAGGAACAGATCATGGCAGACTTAAGCAAGATGAGAAACATTGGTATCATGGCCCACATTGATGCGGGTAAGACTACAACCACCGAGCGCATCCTTTTTTATTCAGGCAAGATTCACAAGATTGGCGAGATTGACGACGGTGCGGCGACCATGGATTTTATGCAGCAGGAACAGGACAGGGGTATAACCATTGCGTCGGCTGCTATCACTACAAGTTGGAAGGACTGTCAGATTAATATTATCGACACACCGGGCCACGTGGATTTTACGGCCGAGGTTGAGCGTTCCCTTCGTGTTTTGGACGGTGCTGTTGCGGTTATCTGCGCTGTTGGTTGGGTTCAGCCCCAAACAGAGACGGTTTGGAAGCAGGCGGATGAGTTCAATGTCCCACGCATTTGTTTTGTGAACAAGATGGACAGAATCGGTGCGGACTTTTTTGGTGCCATGGATGATGTGACAAAGAAGTTCAACTGCCAGACTGCTGCATTGGAGATTCCTATTGGTGCCGGAAGTGATTTTGACGGTGTCATTGATTTGGTGAACATGAAGGAAATCCATTGGGACGAAGCTTCCGAAGGTGAAAAGTTTACTGTGTCCGACATTGCCCCGGAACATTTGGATCAGGCAAACCAGTGGCATGAAAAATTGATTGACGTTGTTGCATCCACCGACGACGCTCTGGCTGAAATCTATCTTGAGGGTGGAGAGATTACAAAGGAGCAGCTGGTAAAGGCCATCAGGACCGCCACAATCAACAGGACTTTGGTTCCATTCCTTTGTGGTTCAAGCCGACACAACCAGGGTGTTCAGCCTTTGATGGATGCCATTATCGACTATCTTCCATGTCCAACCGATATTCCTCCTGCCGATGCGGTTAAGGTGAAGAAGCACGACGAGGAAGAAAAAATCACCGTGGAATGTGACCCTGATTCAAAAGTCCCTGCTGGTTTGGTATTCAAGATTCAGCATGACAGGGAAGCCGGTGCCCTTTGTTTTGTTCGAATGTACTCCGGAAAGATTTCCACTGGAACACAGGTCTACAATGTCTCAAAGAAGAAGCGCGAAAGAATCAACAGAATCCTCCGCGTCAATGCAAACCACATGGACCAGATGGACAGCGTAAGTGCCGGCGACATTGCTGTTTTTGTTGGACTCAAGCTTGCCCAGACCGGTGACACACTTGGTAGCGAGGGTATGCCAATCCTTCTTGAGAGCGTTAAATTCCCAGAGCCTGTTATATCCATCGCCATCGAGCCAGAGACTTTGAGCGACCGTGACAAGCTGAACGAGACTTTGGAAATCCTGAGCCGTGAGGATCCTACATTCACCCACAGGGAGGACAGCGAGACAGGTCAGATTGTCATTAGCGGTATGGGTGAGCTTCATCTGGACGTGCTTGTGACAAGAATCCGGGACGACTTTAAAATCCAGTGCAGG
>JAZUEV010000368.1:0-1540 GCA_045640345.1 Treponema sp. | reverse complement strand
TTCCGACTTCTACTGTAGTCTTTTCATAAAACTCACTATCAATATTTCTTTCGCTATATGCATTTTTATTTTTTGCATTATAACTATTTAAGGAATTTAAATAATCAATAAAGTTAGTATTAGGTTCATTCATCACTCCACCCTCCTATATATTCCCTCTTATATAATCCAAAACTTTTATCAACCCATCAAAATCTTTTTCCTCAGTAAAATATTGCACACTAAATCTCACAGTTCCTGCAGGAAAAGTCCCCAACGTTTTATGAGCAAGCGGAGCACACTGTAATCCAGTTCTGACGGCAATATCTTTTTCATCCAAAACATTTCCAATTTCATCTGCCGTATATCCGTCGAAAAGACATGAGATTACTCCTATCATTTCATTGCGGTTTTTCGGTCCGATTATTTTTATAAAACTATAATTTTTTAATATTTCAAAAAGTCGCTGGTGATTTTCATTTTCTTTTTTTCTAATTTCATCTATGTTTGAAAGCCACCATTTTATTGCAGCATGTAGTCCTGCTATTGCTTGAACATTTTGAGTTCCCATTTCATATTTGTAGGGCATCTCTTTTGGCATATCTTGATTTGCACTTTCAACTCCAGTTCCACCAAACAAGATTGGATTTAAATCGACCATTTTTGATTTTACGAATCCACCAACTCCAAATGGTCCTAACAATGTTTTGTGACCTTCAAAAATTGCAAAGTCAATATTGTCGTTACCTGTATTCAAAGGAACAAGTCCAGCTGTTTGTGCCATATCAATTACAGTAAGGGATTCAAATTTTTTTGCGATTTTACATATTTCTTCAACTGGAGTAATTAATCCACAAACATTGCTGCCGTGGGTCATTATTACTAAATCTGGTTTTTTCTGAATAAAAGATTTTTCTATTATGTCCAGTGAATATGTGAAATCTTTTTTTATAGGCAACACATTTACGCTGATTGAATTTTTATAGCTTTCAAGAATTCTCGTAACTGCATTATGTTCAAAAGGAGATATCCAAATATTTTTTATCGAATATGTTTTTATCAATCCTTGAATAACCATATTCAAAGCGAGCGTTGCACTTGATGTAAAAACAACATCCTTATTTTGACATTGAAGTAATTTTTTTATTCCTTCGCGAGTTTCGAAAATAATTTTTGTTGATTCGGCAGACTGTTTGTACTGTCCCCTTCCTGCATTTCCACCGCATGTTCTATAGAAAGAATCCATTGCGTCATATACCTCACACGGTTTCGGAAAAGTTGTTGCCGCATTGTCAAAATAAAAATTCACTTTAATAAATCCTCCAAGACATTTAACAATACTTGTCTTTTTTCATTTTCATTGATAGATTGTCCATATTCATCCAAAATACTTGTGATTTCTGATTTTAGAATTTTTGCTTTTTTGGAACATTCGACTTTATTAAAATTTCTTTTTACCAGGCCTCCATTTTCATCAACGAAATTTATAAAATATGTTCCCTTGGATTTTTGATTTTCCAGATCGATTTTATTGTTTTTGTTTTCTTCTATATATTTATAA
>JAZUEV010000367.1:0-4975 GCA_045640345.1 Treponema sp. | reverse complement strand
ACTTATTGAGGAATCATACGTCATGCTGAATTTAGTTCAGCACCTCTTGATCACAGTCACCTCGATGATTTTGAGATTTCAAAATGGATTCGCAATGACGTTATGAATTGTTACAGGTCCTTGAAAAAACTAACGATTTTTCTTTAAAACAATAGAGATACAAAATAAAAATTTTTTCATAAAAGTGCTGGATTATAAAAAAACAAATTTTGCGTTAACAAAATCGAAGACCTGTGACATAATAATCACTTTCAAAATGGCAGGGACTTGAGCCATCTGAAAAAAAATTAAAAATAAATCGTGTAACAGTTCAACCTGTGATTCATTTTTGAAAACTCAAAACTACCCCTATTACAATTATTGCACCTCTATTAAAATTGATTATCCATTTTCAATTTTCCATTTTCGACCTTCAAGATTTTGTCCCCCATGAATTTTGCTTCGTCCAAATCGTGGGTCACCATCAAAGCACAAAAGTCAAAATCTGATTGCATCTGTTTTATATCTGCCGCAAGTTTTTTTCGCAGTTGGGAATCAATAGCGCTCAAAGGTTCATCCAGCAAAACCAACTTTGGTTTAACAATCAATGTACGTGCCAGTGCAACTCTTTGTGCTTCACCACCACTCAATGTTTCAGGATTACGATTTTCAAAACCACCAAGCCCAACCTTTTCCAAAAACTCCGAAGCCATTTTTTTTGCGTCATTTTTTTTCATGCCCTGACAGATTAAACCGTAAGCCACATTTTTCCAGACACTCATGTTCAAAAATAGTGCAGAGTTTTGGAAGACAAATCCCAAATCCCTTTTTCCTGGTGCAAGATTTGTTATGTCTTTTTTATCAAGAATTATTTTTGCACAACCGCCGTCAGTTTTTTTGTCAGGAACAATCAAGCCTGCAATCATTTTTAGTAAAGTCGATTTTCCACTTCCGCTTGGTCCAACAATTGAAACAAAAGATTTTTTTTCCAATGCAAAAGAAAAGTCCACATCAAAAATTGGAAATTTTTTATAAAGATTTTGACATTCAAGATAATTCATTTTCTCCTCCAATTTTTTTTGCGAATCCAAAAACGACGGAACAAATTATTCCAAGCAAAAGTCCAGACACACAGGCTTCAGTAAATCTGTAGCTTCCTGCCAATCGATAAGTGAAAAGCGAAAGGGTTGAAAATTTTTGCATGGACAAAACCAAAGGCAAAGTTGCATCCCCCGCGCTGATTGCAAAACAAAATCCCAAGGCACTAACAATTCCACGCCATGAATATGGAATAATGATTTTAAAAACTCTATCCAATTTATTTTTTGAAAGAATGGATGCGCTATCCAAAACAGTCTGAGGAATTTTTGTCATCTGCGAATAAATTTGTCTAAAAGCAAATGGCCAAGACAAGGCAGACTGGACTGCAATTAAAATCAATGGATTGGATTTTTTGAAGACCATGGACATTCCGATTCCCATTGTCACAGAAGAAACAACCATTGGCAAAAGTGAAATTGAGTTTAAAATCGCCGTCTGTTTTTTTGAAAGTCGAATCCATGTAGAATAGAACAATCCACAGACAGTGCAAACAAAAGATGTTCCCAAAGCAACAAGCAATGTGTTTTTTAAGCTAGGCAAAAAATCTTTCATTTTAAAAACTCTTTTCCAGCTGTCAAAAGAAAGATGATTTGTTCCTCCACTTTTTGAATTGATTGAACCTAAAAAAATTGAAAACAAAGGCAACAAAAAAAAGATTCCCAAAACAAAAAAATAAATCGCCACAAAGATTTTTTTTCTGCCAAGGATTTTTGATTTTTCATTTTTGTAAAGCAGCACCGCATGATTTCTACGGATTTTTTTTTCTGTTAATGTCCATAAAAAAATTGTCGAAAGAGCCACAAGAGTTTCAATCAAAGAAAGTTTTGCTGATAAATTAAAATCAATGGAGCTTCGACCTGCGTGATAGATTTCCAATTCCAAAGTTGATGTTCCTGGGGTTCCAAAAAGTAGGACAATCATAAATGAAAAAAAACAATAGATAAAAACCGGGATGCAAGATGAAACGATGGATGGAAAAATTTGTGGAAGAGTTATGCTGAAAAAAACTTTTGATTCACCTGCTCCCAAAATGCGTGCACTGTAGGCTTGGGATGAATCAATCGTTGACCAGGAATCTGCAACAGTCACCATGACCAATGGAAAATTATAAAATCCCTGAACCAAAACGATTCCCCAAAATGAATACAAAAATTTTAAAGGAGCGTCATTTAAATTAAAAACTGAAATTAAAAACCGATTGAAAAATCCATTCATTCCAAAAGTCGAAATATAACCAAGGACCACAATCAATGGAGGGATGCAAAGAGGAACTGATCCCAACGAATATAAAAATCGATGACCAAAAAATTTTTTGTTCGCCAAAAGATATGCGGCTGGAAGTCCAACAATTATTGAAATCAACATGGAAACAATTGCCTGTAAAAAAGTGAATCCTGTGATTTTTGCGATTCGTGAAAAATTGTATGAAGAATTTTTGCTTTCACTAAAAATTGGGAGCAGTGCTTTTGTCAAAGGAAATAAAAAAGAAATGGCAACTAAAATAAAAACAATTATGGCAAAAACGGTCAACGTGTTTTGGAATATATTTTTTTGTGATATTGATTTCATTTTTCTACATGGATTTTTTTTCAATGCCGCTAACTTGGAATAACTATTTACGTGGTAGTTTCGACAACTTAAATTAGTGGCATTTGATTTTTTATAGGGAATCACTCAAAAAAGTCGATGGACAAAAATCCACCGACAATCTTTATGATTTATTTGGACAAAACATCCATTATTTTTTGAACAACTCCGTCCACTGATTTTGCGTCATAGTTCAAAGTTGTTTCAGGAATTGGTGCGGCTGTTTTATATGAATTTGGCAAATCCACATCTTTGTTCACTGGATACATCCACTGTGTCAAAGGCAAAACATTTTGTGCATCAACTGAAATCATAAAATCCATAAAAGCTTTTGCTCCTTCTGGATTTGGTGCGTTTTTCAAAAGTCCGTATCCTTCCACCTGCTGAACATGACCTTCATCAAAAACCAAAGCCACATAGCGACTGTCGTTGTCATACTCAACATTGTACGCTGGACTGGTTGTGTAGCTTACGCACAATGGAGCTTCACCGTTCTGGAACATTCCCCAACCTTCGCTCCAACCAGATGTCATGGTCAAAATGTTTGGCTTGAGAGATGACCAATAATTTTCAAACTTGTCGCCATATTTTGCAAAAGTCCAAGCAGCAAATCCAAGACCTGGAGTTGATGTTCGTGGATCCATCAAAATAATTTTTTTTGCATAAACGCTTGATGTCAAATCTTCAAGAGATTTTGGAGCAGGCACATTTGATTCAGTGTCGTAAATCATTGCAAAGTGACTGTAGTCGTAGGGAGTCAAAAACCATTTTCCACCAAGAGCATCCTCAAGATTTTTATCAACAATCTTGTCTGCGTTGGTTGGTTTATAGGAAACAAGGATTCCAGATTCCAAAGCCTTTGGTGCCAAGTTATTGTCGATTCCCAAAACCACATCGGCCTGAACATTGTCTTTTTCAAGGACTGCCCTGTTGTAAGCCTGGACAGCATCACCACAATCAACCAAGGTCAAAGTGTAGTCTGTGTTTTTATTGAACAATTCAACCAAAGCGTCCCCAGGTCCCCACTCTCCTGCAAAACTGTCGTAGGTATAAACCACAACTTCTTTTTTGCGAGCGTCTGAAACATTTGCATTTTCTGATTTTTTATTGCAAGCCACAAATAAAGTAGATGCAACCAATGTAAGTGAAATGAATTTAAATATGAAAGTACTTTTTTTCATACTTCCTCCGCCGGTATTGTCCGGATCAGGTTAGGGACTTCATACGAAATCCTGCGGGTATAATCTCAGGCTCAAAAGAACCACCCCGGTATGGAAAAGATGATATAAAATTTGTTGATTTTTTTCAATCGGTTTTTGTAATTATTTTTGTTTTTGAAACCCCGAAAACTTAGCGCAAGTGTGTGTGTGTCGCAGCGTAGCGTTCGGGATGACAGATTTTTATTAACGGTTGGTGAGTTTTGGCACAAAACTCATAAGCATGCAAAGCATGCGACCTGAATTTATTTCAGCATCTCAAACATAACGGTCTCCAAACAAGTGTCTGGAATTTATAATCGGTCTCCGACAAAAACAACAGTCAGACCATTGTCAAAAGGGATCCCGAAACAAGTTCGGGATGACGTTAGTGACATCACTGTTGCTGAAGGGGATTAAGATTGAGAAGATAGTTATAAGATATGAACAACTTGGTCTGTGGCAACTCCATTAACAATAGACTCGTAATCTATACTACTAACGCTAGGAGCTATATTAAATGTAAATACACTACCACCTATTGTGACCGAACCTGCAATATTTGGTTTATTTGCAGTAGTATTATTGGTACCAGATGTATTATCTTTTATGGTTACAGTGTTGCCAGAAATTTCAAATAGCGTTCCACCAAAATACACACCACCACCGCTACCACCATTGGTGCCGCTGCTACAACAAGAGTTACCAGTTATGCTGCCACCAGAAATTTTAACTGTGGTACTGGACTTTGCATAGATGCCACCTCCACCTGCAGTATCTGTAAAATTGTTGGCCCCAACACAAGCCTTGTTTTCTGTAATTTCTCCACCAGACATAATTAAAAATCCAGCGTACAAATAAACACCACCACCATTCGTTGAACCAGTGCCACTTATGGTTTCATTATTACAGATGCTTCCAGAATTTATATGTAACTGAGGTACACTTGCATTGTTTGACGTTCTAAAAAAGACTCCTCCGCCCGCTTGTCCAATACAATTCTTTATAGTTCCACCATCAATTATAACACCACCTAAGTCTCCCCAAGACGATACATTTGTAGCTTTACTGTAATAAGAAATACCTCCTCCTTTATAATAATCCGATGTAGT
>JAZUEV010000366.1:0-2414 GCA_045640345.1 Treponema sp. | reverse complement strand
ACCCATGGAGTCCAACGCCAAATCCACTTTGTCCATCTTTTTCATGGATTTCATAAAGGAGTTGAAGTCTTTTTCAACCTTTGTGGTACGGAGGATATAATATGGATAATTGTCAGTGGTCTTTTCATCTGTGTAAGTCGAAAGCCTATAGTCCGGAATCTTTACAGGAGCCCTGTTGACCATACGGTTGGCACAAAGTTCCTTGATATGACTTACGCCTGTCTGATAGAGGTTGACAAAATCAGTTCCAGCATACACAGGAATGTTCTGTTCGTTAAGGTAATTGACCAGTCGAACAAAATCACCATTGCCGCCAAGGACAGAGGATGGCTTAGCCTTGGATGGATATTTTCCCAAAACACCGGCACTGGTCCATCCGTCAATCTTCACCACCATGTTGTCTACACCCTTTTCCTTAAGGTCCTCCACGGTCTTCTGGATGTCCTTGTATTTTGAGTAGGCAACATTCATATTCAAAGGAAGTCCCGCCACAGTCTTCTTTTTTATACCCGCACCGATAAAGTTAAGTGTCAAGGCTGAATTTGCATCCGTCTTCTGGGCTGGGAAGTTTTCCATATCCTGAAGATAGTTTCTGTAAGCGTTGGCCATTCCTGCGAGATTGTTTTCATCTTTTCCAAGGAATTTGATTCTCAAGGAATAGACTGCATCGCTGGTTTCAAAATTCTTTCTTTCAAAGATTCGGACATCTCGAGGAGTACCTGTTCTTTCACGGAAAGATATGGAATCAAAATCACGGATAATGAACCCAGGGGTCGCCGAATTGTATCCAGCCAACTGTCCTGCAGTGCTAGCAGTCAACACTCCCCTTGTCTTTCCCTGCTCAAAGATTGCAATATATCCAGCTCCCTCTCTGCTCAAACCATAGACCGGAAGAGCGATGGTCTGGAAATCGTTTCTCTTTCTCACAGGAACAATGGATGGATCTCTTCCATATATATACTGTTCATAAGGTTCCGAACTTTTACCGTTGTTGAATCTGATCAAAGCTCCCGAACCATCAGGAACCATGATAAATCCGTCTTCGTTTTCAGGTGCCGCACCAAAATAAGGCATAAGCTGGATGTCCAAAAGCTGAAGTTCCAGTTCATCGCTTGGTGTTTCAACGATTCCGTTTTCTTCAACCCTTACCACCAAAGAATCTCCGTCAAGGAAAATATCCATCGGCACAAGAATTCCATCGTAGGTAAAGTCGTTGACCAAGTGAAGACCGTTTTCCATCTGCTCAACTTCAAGACCGTCGCGGCGAACAACATTGATTATGGAGTTGGCAGTTCTGAATGTGCTTCTCTGGTCCTTCGCACGAATAGTAAGAATCGATCCTTCCGTGTTCATGACAAAGCCGGATGCAACTTCATCTTCCTCCCAATCAAGGGGGCTTGAATACCAAACATATCCGCTGTCTTTTACACGGACGGCAATGATACAGTCTTCCCTGCTGAAAAACAGTTCCAGATTGTCGGACTGTCCATAGCGACGGAATCCCCTTTCATAAAGCTGGTCGATATCATAGTGCGCATACTCTGGTGCCTCCGCAAACATTGGAAGCATGGCAAGGGAAGCAATGGCGCAAAGAAAAATCTTTTTTAGTTTCATCATCTTCCTCCCTACACTCTCATCATAATTTCCTGGGCAACAGTCTGGACGAATGACCAAATCTGCGCGAACAGGGACACGAACAAAAGTGCAATCAAAATCACCAAGACAATTCCAAGGAAAGTCAAAAGGATGGAACCGATTGTCTTTTTCATGGTGTACTGGTGGACAGCCTTAATGGCAAGCAACATCTGCAAAGCTCCCAATCCAGTCTGGACTGCTATCAAAAGCTGCAGGAAGAATCCTTCGTCACGAACAATGAAGTTGCTCAAAAGGATAATCGGAATCTCAAAGATAACCCAGGTCATGCGACTGTAGCAGGTGAATATCCATACTTCCTTGAAAGTACCCTTACCGTCAAAGAGTGTACAGACTGCCCAGTTACACACGCTCCAAAGGAAGAAAGCTCCAATGGTGGATGCAAAGAGAATCAAAATATTCATACGGTCCAGACGGTTGGTGTTGAAGATGAACCCCTTGTACTGGTATTCAAAAATCGCCAAGACAAAATTCAAAATCACGATGACATTTGCAATCCAAAGGGAACCTTTCTTTTCGTGCTTCAAATCTTCCCAACCCTTGAAAGGATGGAGACAAAGCCAGAACGGGAACTTATATTTGGAGATATATGTCACATGTTCCACAGGAAGAATCTTCTTTGGCCTGATTTTTCTGTAGATGAATTTCCATAGAGGAATCAAAAGTATTGCGATAATGACGGCCATGACCCAACCGAAGTTCTTTCTGAGGGTCTCAGTTCTGTATTCATGGAAAGCATCGCTGTAACCTTTGTGGGAATC
>JAZUEV010000365.1:0-11619 GCA_045640345.1 Treponema sp. | reverse complement strand
CTTTTTTATGCTATCACATTTTTCCATAGTTTGCAAGTCGGTACTGAAAATCAACCAAAACTATTCACACGCAATCAACAGTCCTCCGATAATCATAATGCCCGACAATCGGGTGTGCATCCTTTAAACTGACGGCTGTCTCCCAAATCAAAAATTTTGACAAAGGGGGGCTGTGCGTATGACTAAGTTCAGGTTAGTTTTAATCTGTTCGATAATCGTCGGGCTTTTGTTCGTCGCTTATCCAGCTTGGTAACGCAGGTCTCTTGCCTAAAAATCAGAGATAAAAAATAAGCCGTCCACAGTCTAGTCCACTGTTTTGAACGGCTTTTCTTCATAGCGTGGAGCAGACCCAATGTTTACTGGGTGCACTTCCTTTTTTATGCTATCATATTTTTCCATAGTTTTCAAGTCGGTAGTGAAAATCAACCAAAACTGTTCACACGCAATCAACAGTCCTCCGATAATCATAATGCCCGACAATCGGGTGCACATCCTTAAGACAGACGGCTACTTCCCGGAACAAATTTTTGCAAAGGGAGGAACTGCTATGAAAAGTTTCATAATCAAATCTGTTTTGATTTTGGTCATCTATTTTTTAGTTGGCTATATGGCTTTTTAATAGAGGTTCCTGACGGATTTATTCAATTCGAAAAAAAGAGCCGCCCAAGTCTAGCCACTTGAACGGCGATTTCTCCTGTTAGGAGTTTTCCCAATCTTGTGGAAGTAGACCCAATGACTTTTGGATGTGCTTCCTTTTTTTAATATATCACATCCTTCCGCAGATTGCAAGTCGGTAGCTAATAAAAACCATTGTCAATTTAAAATCTGTTTTTATAAGACATCTGAGCATCTCTAAAAATTGCAATTTTTAAAGGATACCATCTATAAAAATTGATATTTTTAAAAACTCCATATATAATAGAATCAATAAACAAAATTTATGGACAATTGGACATAAAATAAGGAGTCTTTCGTGGAAAACATGAAATGGATTGTTCTAGGAATTGCAGCCTTGATGTATGCTCTTGTAATTATAATGCAGGACAAAAAGGTATTGTTTTCGTCTCTTGCTGCGTTAACAATTGTTGGTTTGGCAGTGCTTTTTCCTGGTGATGTTTTTAAATTGCCACAAGATTTAATTGTAGCGGAAAATCTAAATCAAAATCGTTTGTTCGCCTTGGAGCATTGTGTTTTTGACGGAATAATAAACTGGAATGTGTTGTTGATTTATTTTGGAACTATGATTCTTGCGTCACTTTTTGTTTACTCCAGAATGCCTGCAAGAATAGCAGATTCCATCGTCTCAAAAAATTCTAACACAGCTTTGGCTATGACTTTGGTTTTAGCGTTGACTGGGTTTATTTCAATCTTTGTCGAAAATGTGGCAACTGTTTTAGTTATGGCTCCTGTCGCTATGGCTTTGTGTCAAAAAATGGAGAAAAATCCTGTTCCGTTTATAATAGCTTTGGCGGTAATCAGCAATTTGGAAGGAACTGCGACTTTGGTAGGTGATCCTCCATCAATGATTTTTGCTAGCTTTACGAATTATTCGTTCAACGACTTTTTTATTCACAACGGAAAATTGTCCATATTCTTTATTATCCAGGCTGGACTTTTGGTGGGATGTCTTTTCTTCTACCTGATTTTTTTGCGCATGGGTAAAAACGATATCCAAATTGAAAAAGAAAAAATTATTTCATGGGTTCCATTCGTTTTGATAGTTCTGATGATAGTTGGACTTTCGATTCTTCCGTTCATAAAAATTAGATTCGATTATACAAGCGGATGTTTTGTGGTTGGCCTGGGATTGTTTGGATTTATTTGGTATCTCATAAAAGAAAAATCTTTTAAATCAGGAGGAAAATTTTTACGCAACCTGAACTGGGAAACTATTTTCTTTTTGATTGGAATTTTCATTGTGGTAGCGGCGATTCAGTCTGTGGGTCTTTTTGATGATTTGGCATCCATACTTACAAAGGTCACTAAGGGGTCAACATTCCTTGGATTTATTTTGATTTTGGGAATATCAATTGTGGTCAGTGGATTTGTGGACAATATTCCATACATCATGGCAATGCTTCCTGTTGCTGATTTGATGGCAAAATCATTAGGACTGAACGGAGAACTTTACATGTTCGCAATTTTGGTTGGAAGTTGTCTTGGTGGAAATCTTACTCCATTCGGTGCAAGCGCAAATGTTGTCGCCATGGGAATTCTTAAAAAGGAAAACTATAAAGCAGGATTTGGAAAATGGATAAAAATTGGTTTGCCATTTACAATACTCACAACGGCGGCAGCGGCTACAGTTTTGTGGTTTGTCTGGAAATAAATAATCGTATCTAGGAAAAGAAATTTTTTAGATTCATCCAATAAAAAAAATTTTAGGAGAAATAAAATGGAAAACGAAGTAATCAGTCTTAAAAAAGATGAACAGAATGAAAATCAGCAGACACAAAATCAGCAGACACAAAATCAGACAAATGGAGATTCTCACGACCAAACTTCAACTCAAGCAACAGTCTCATTGGTCTTTGGAATAATCTCCATTGTGGGAAATGTATTTTGGGGATGGGGCTCATTGCCATGTGTCATTCTTGGAATTGTGGGAATCGTTTTATCGACAAAAGCAAAAAAATCAATTTCAAATGGAGTTGTAAGAGGTGGATTTGTGACTTCATTGATTGGAACAATTTTATCTGGTGTAGCAATCCTCACTTCAATTTTGGCAGTGATGGGAGTTGTCACTTTAATTGGACTCGGACTTTTTTCTTTCTTGTAATAGATGAAAAATTTTGTATAAAATTAATGGGCATCTCTAAAAATATTTTTATAGAGGTTCCATAAAGTGATTCGATTTTAAAATAAAAATTGGGTATCTCTTAAAATTTCAATTTTTACAGGTTCCCAATCTTATAAATCGTAATTTCTAAAATTGCAAAATCGTAGGTGGTATATGAATAAACTTTGGTATAAGCAACCGGCAAAAGATTGGAATGAAGCTCTTCCTGTCGGCAACGGTCGATTAGGCGGAATGGTTTTTGGTAATGATGGACATGAAATCATACAGTTGAATGAAGAATCAATTTGGTCTTTGCCTTATCGTGATAGAAACAATTATAGTTGCAAAGAAAATCTTCCAAAAATCAGGGAGCTTTTGAATTTGCATCGTTTTGAAGAAGCACAGGAATTGGGTTTTGAATCCATGACTGGTTGTCCATCTCAGCAAGCGGTTTATCAGACTGCAGGTGATTTGCATATTGATTTTTATACTGCTGAAAAAACTGGACTTTATGGACCACTTCCCGATAGAAAAGATGTTTTCAAGGATAAAACAAATTATGTTCGTCAGTTGGATTTGAACACGGCAATTGCCACAACAAGTTTTTCCATGGAATCAAAAGCAGTAAACACATCTCTTTTTTCTGGACAGTCCCACGGAAGTTCAATTGAATACAAGAGAGAAATTTTTGTTTCTGGACAAGCTGATGTCATGGTCATTCACATTACGGCATCCACACCAAAGAGTGTTTATTTTAGAGCACATTTGGACAGAGGAGATTTTACAGGAAATCTTCATACTTTGAGCAATGACACAATCGCCATGGATGCAACAAATTGTATTTCATTTTGTGTTATGGCAATGGCAGTCGCTCCAAACGGAAAAATAAAAACAGTTGGAGATTTTTTGATTGTTGAAGCCGCCGATGAAGCAACCATTTTTGTTGATATTGAAACAGCCTATAGGAATGGTCATTACAGACGAAAAGGTGGAAATGTTCATCGCAATCCTCAAAAATATATTTCTTGGTGTCTGGATAAGGCATTAAAAAAAGTTTGCTATGCCGCAAGTGGATTATATGAAAACACAAAAAAATTTCACATCCAGGATTACGCATCAATTTTTAATCGTGTGTCATTGAAATTGGACATGGATGAAAATTCTCCAGACACAAAAATTCCAACGGATGAACTTTTGTTGCAAAATCCAAAGAGTCCTTATCTTGCTCAATTGTATTGGAACTTTGGACGGTATTTGCTTTTGTCATCAAGTGGAAAAAATGCTACACTTCCTGCAACACTTCAGGGACTTTGGAATAAAGATTTTCTTCCACCGTGGGGTTGTAAATATACAATAAACATCAATACGGAAATGAATTATTGGCCTGCAAATATGTTGTCCATGTATGAAACAGAATTGCCACTTTTTGATTTGTTGAAGAAAGCAAGAAAGCATGGTAAAAAAACTGCAAGAGTCATGTATGGTTGCGAAGGATATTTGGCTCATCACAATTTGGACATTTGGGGTGACACAGCTCCACAGGATAAATGGTTGCCTGGAACTTATTGGGTTTTGGGAGCGGCTTGGCTTTCGACACATATTCGTGAGCATTTTGAATACACAAGAGATTTGAAATTCCTGAAAAAGAATTTTAAACTTATGAGTGATGCCGCAGATTTTTTTGTTGATTACATGGTTCCTTCAAGCGATGGAAAATATTTGGTTGTGTCTCCTTCAGTCTCTCCTGAAAATTCCTACAAGGTTGCGTCAGGCGAAATCGGTTGTTTTAGTGCGGGAACTGATATGGACAATCGTATTTTGGAACATCTTTTTCAATC
The DNA here is from genome assembly GCA_045640345.1 of Treponema sp. Lineage (GTDB taxonomy): Bacteria > Spirochaetota > Spirochaetia > Treponematales > Treponemataceae > Treponema_D. Next base: position 7,002 of record JAZUEV010000365.1, on the reverse strand, counting down.
GTTGATTCAATCTGCTTATGATTTAGGAATGAAACCAACTGATCCGCAAATCATAAAATGGCAAAACGTTTTGGATAAAATTGAGCCACCAGTTGTCACAAAAGAAGGTTGCATCCGTGAGTGGCCTTGTGATTATGAGGAAATTGAACCTGGTCACAGACACATCAGTCAGCTTTATGGACTTTTCCCAGGTCATAGCATAAGTGTTAATAAGACACCAGATTTAGCAAAGGCTGCAAATGCGACAATTGAAAAACGTCTGTCCCATGGTGGCGGTCATACTGGTTGGTCACAATCTTGGATTATGAATTTCCGTGCAAGTCTTCATCAAAAAGAAGAAGCGTATAAATCTCTTATAACACTTTTTGAAAAATCAACTTTGCCAAATCTTTTTGACAATCATCCACCGTTCCAGATTGATGGAAATTTTGGATCAATTGCCGCTATGACAAGAATGATTGTTCAAAGCGAAATGGACGGAGAAACTGTTCTTGTTGATTTGTTCCCGGCTTTACCTGACCAATGGAAAAATGGAAATCTTGAAGGTTTGAGTCTAAAAGGAAATTTGAAAATGAATATTTCATGGGAGAATGGAAAATTCAAGTCTGGAGAAATTATTACTCCAAGGGATTCTGATTTTGTCAAAAACGTTGCATTGATTTTTGATGGAAAAAAATATGAAGTGCCTTTGGAAGTTGGCAAAGTAAATCTTAAAAATATTTTGCCAAGCACAATTTAATTGTAATGGGAACTTTTAAAAATTGCGATTTTTAGAGATACCCTAGCAATAAAAATTTTAATAGACGAACTTGAAACACGATTTTTTATTTTCTCGAATCGGAAATTTAGAAATCGTGTTCTCTTGATGCGGCATCTTGGAGATTTTTTAGGATGTGGCAAATTTTTGAAATAAGTTGCAGAGACTCCTTTGGCAACTGATTTTATGATGGTCATTTTGGAGTCTCGGTGACCAATTTTTATTTAAAAATGAAAAAGGGTTTTAAATCAATTTTCAAATTTTTTAAGTCCGAAGCGGTTTTATGTGTGGCTTGGATTTTGGCAATCGTATCAATGTTTTTTGTAAAGCCAGACAAAAAATATTTTGACTACATTGATTGGCGATCATTGGGAATTTTGTGGAGCCTCATGGTTGTGATGAACGCTTTTAGGCAGAACGGATTTTTTGATATGTTGAGCCACAAACTTTTGAGTTCAGTAAGAAAAACGCAACTGTTGATTTTGACATTGGTTTTATTTTGCTTTGTATTCAGTATGCTCATTACAAATGATGTTGCTCTTATAACTTTTGTTCCTCTGGCGATTTTGGTTTTAAAAAATAACGCACTTCTTATTCCGACTATTGTATTGCAAACTGTTGCCGCAAATCTTGGAAGCATGCTTACTCCAATCGGGAATCCACAGAATTTGTATTTGTTTGCCCTCGGTGATTTTGCGATTTTTGATTTTATAAAAATACTTTTGCCTTATTGGATTTTAAGTCTGTTTTTGTTGATAATATCCGTTTTGTTGATTTCAAAATTCCACGAAAAAAATTCATCATTGTTTTTTGAAATTGAATCGGAAAAAATTGTGTCAGAAAAGAAATCCAAAAAACAAAAATTAAGTTTATTGATTTTCTCTTTGCTTTTTGTTTTGTCGATTTTAACAGTTTTAAAATTTATTCCATTTTATATTTTGGTTTGAGTTGTATTGATTTTTGCGTTGGTTGTACAAGTTCAAACTGTTTTAAAGGCTGACTATTTTTTGCTTTTGACTTTTGTTGGATTTTTTATTTTTACAGGAAATATGTCTAGAATTCCTTCAATAAATATTGCCTTGGAAAATTTGGTTGAAGGACGTGAACTTTTTATTGGACTTGTCACTAGCCAAATAATCAGTAATGTTCCTGCCGCACTTTTGTTAAGTGGATTTACAAAAAATATTTCAGATCTAGTTTTGGGCGTAAACCTTGGTGGATTGGGAACTTTGATTGCATCCATGGCTTCGTTGATATCATTTAAATTTTATTGTAAAACAGAAAACTCCAAGTCGGGAAAATATTTGATTTATTTTACGATTGTAAATTTAATTTTCCTGTCACTGCTAATAGTTGCAGTTTTGTGTTTTCAAAAATGAACCTTTGGTTTAATCGTTACAAGACTTATTCTTGAAATCTAAACTTGAGATTTGTCCCATTACTGACGTATAACCGATGGATTATCATAAGATACAAATTTGAGGACTTTTGTAATAGCGTATAAGTGATTGAATATTTTAAGACACTGGTAGGTGGGCAAAACTAACTACCAGTCGTTAGTTTAAATCGCGCCCCTGTGTGTTTTATTGCTATTATTAATCGGTTGTTTTGCTATTACCAACCAATGCCCCAAACAAGTGTCATGGCTATAAATAATTGGACATTACGTTATCACCAAACAATCCCCAAAAAGTGTCATTCCGAGGACTACGCTTTGCTACTGCTTTTATTTTGAAATCTAAAAAAATAGTATGACTGTTGATTAAGAGATACTGAAATAAATTCAGCATGACTGGACTCCGACATTCGTTACAAAAAATTTTTTTTACCTGATTAAACAGTGATGAATTCAGTTTTTGATTTTTCGTAAATCATTTTTTAAGGTGGTACTTTCTGGATGATTTTTTAGACCTTCTTCCAAAACTTTTTTTGCATTGTCGTAATCACCTTTGTTGGCAAAAGTCGCAAACTGATTGTGAATTGTTATGTCGTAATTTGTCAAAACTGTCTGTAAAAGTTTTTTTATTTTTGTATTGTTGGGAGAAATTTTTAATGCCTGATTGCACATATCAATTGCCTCTAGAAATTTTTTTTCGTTTGATGATTTTGAAATTTTTTGAATCCATGGAGTTTCAAAAATAATTTGACTTAATTCATCAAAATCGTTTTGGGACAAATATATTTTTCTTTCATTCAAAATTTTTTTTGCAGATGAAAAATCTCCTTGGTTGCAATAAAACAAAACTGCATTATAAATAGCGTCCGAATAATTTCTGGAAAGACCTTCTCCTATTCCCCATTTTTCAATAACCAGGTCCAACCATTCCATGCTTTGATAAAATTTTTTTTGTCTCTGCAAATCTGCTGCATAATTCGAAGCAACCAAATCAAAATCTCTGCGGGAATCATTTTTTTCGCTTTCAGTATCGTTTTGTAAAAAAATTAATCTTGCTGATGCCAATGGAAATGCTGTCTTGTAATTTCTTTTGTCCATTTCAAAAGCAGTAACATTTCTAGCAACCAAGCTGACCAACATTTTGTCGGACACGGAATATCGACCGATATAATTTTTTTTAGGAATCATAGCGTAAGTTGTTCCTGAACCATTTTGCGAAATCATCCGTTTTTCACCAGGATTAAAACCCATTGGATTTGTTGTTTCGACATCATATTTTTTTCCATCGATTGTTACTGAACAAAAACAATGGTCGGGAGCACGATTTCCACAAACATCAAGACCAGCAACTTTTGCCAAGGCCATGTACAAAACCGACGCGGACACACAATTGTAAGTTCCTTCATCAAACATGGTTGTAATTTTTGTCTGCTTCAAAGAATATCTTTTTAAAATTTTATCATACATGATTGTCAATATTTCTTCAGCTTTTTCTTTTTGAGTCAGAGAGTTAAAATATTCTGTGTGAAGATTTTTTACAAGTTCATTAAACTGATTTTGATATTTTGAAAAATCGTTAATGGTTGGATATTCTGAAAAAACAAGTCCTGCATAAATCATTTGTTGGGGCGTTAAATTTTTTTCGTCAGCAAAATCAAATGTCGGATAATCAAAGGACGGATAATTGGAATAATCTTGTGCAAGAATTTGAGAACAAAAAATCAATAAAACAAAAACAAAAGTCCCGAAAAATTTTTTCATAAAATATCTCCAAAAAAAATCCCACAGAAAAAACAAATCCGTGGGAAATTAATTACAAATAATTTGGGAACTTCTAAAAAACTTTTAGAGTCGTCCCTTTATTTAAATACCAATGGCTTCCAAATTATAACCAGGTGCCGCATAAACCAATTTTCCTTTATAAATCGTGGCGGCAACTTTACCTGTTAATTTTTTTCCTTCCAATGGCGTGAACTTTCCTTTGCTTTCAAAATCTTTTCCATGGACTGTCCAGATTTTTTCCAAATCAACCAAAACCAAATCAGCTTCAAAACCTTCTTCCAAAAGTCCAACATTTTTTAGTCCAAGAATTTCAGCAGGTCGAGCGGACATTTTTTCTGAAAGCTTTTTTAGTTTCATTCCATTTTCCAGACACAAAACTTGATGACAACTTGCGAATGCTGTTTCGATTCCTGAAAAACCAGGTGCACCATTTTTTTTGTCGTCCATTGTGTGAGGCGCATGGTCGGTGGAAATTACATCGGCTGTTCCATCAATCAATGCTTTTATGACTGCCTGTCTATCTTCTTCGCTTCTCAAAGGAGGATTTACAATTTGGAATTTTGTGGAAGCAGTTTCGCAGTTCAAACAAATGTGATGAGGTGTCACTTCGCAGGTAACAGACTGACCAATTTTTTTTGCTCGACGAATTGCATCCAAACATTGTTCGGTGCTTACATGACAAAGGTGCAAAGAAACTTTTGTGTCAGAAGCCAAACGGATATTTCTAAAAGTCGCCACATCTTCTGCAGTTGCCAAAATCGAATGAGCTTCCTGCAAAATCTGCAATGCCTTTTTTTTATCTTGCGCGCTTGGTTTTTCTGTGTTCAACAAATCAAGAGACTGCTTTCTAAGTTCACGAGCCTTTGCCGCTAAATCAGGATCTTCACAATGACATGACACAATGATTTTTTTTGTTGCAGCTTTTTTCATTCCCTCAAGCATCACTGCCGATGAAGCAACTTCTTTTCCATCCTCCGTAATGAGAGGGACCTTTGATTTGTCAAGACCATCCAAATGAGCTGTGGATTTTCCTTCAAAATTTTCCGTAATCGAGACAGATTGATAAACTTTTAAAAGACCAAGCTTATCACATCTGTCCATATTTTTTTGAGCAAGTTCCAGACTGCTGATTACAGGATTTGTGTTTGGCATAAGAACAACGGTACCATATCCACCAGCCACGGCAGCTCGACAACCAGATTCCAAATCCTCTTTATGTGTCAAACCTGGATCTCTCATGTGGACATGCATATCAACAAAGGACGGCATAAGTGTCATACCCTTTGCATCCAGCTTATCGATTGACTGATCGTTCAAAAGTTCTTTCAAAGCTTCTTTTGTCGGAAATCCTTCAATTTTGTTTTTTGAAAAAAGCACTGCACCTTTTTTTATGTCCATGTCCCGATCAACCAAACGGGCATTGTAAATCAGCAAGTTTCGTTCCATTAATCGTCTCCCAAAAGTCCAGCCTTGTACATTGCATCACAATACACGCAGCGATACTGTTTTTTTGTACGATCCACCAAACGGAATTCTTGAGGAACATAAGTTTCGGTGATTGTAATACATCGTGGATTTTTACATTGGATAACATTTTCAACTTTCTCAGGAAGTTCCATTTTTATTTTGCGAACAATTTTTGAATCCTGAATCACGTTGACGGTAATGTTGGAATCAATAAATCCCAAAACACTGTAATCAATGTTGATGATGTTATCTATTTTGATTATATCTTTTGTACCGGTTTTTTGTGACACGGCATTAACAATAAGAGCTGTTGGAAATTTTGCTTTGTCCAATCCAAGCCACTTAAAAACTTTCCATCCACTTCCTGCGTGAATATGGTCAATGACCAAGCCATTTTTTATTTCAGCAATGTTAATCATATTTTTCCTCTTTGATTTTTTTATGACACAAAATTAAGGCATCTCCAAAAAATTTTTTTTAAAGTCTTTGGAGAAATTGGATTATAGACTGCCTGTGACTTTTGCCATCAATGCCATGCGAGCGTACATTCCATATTTTACTTGTTTGAAATATGCAGCTCTTGGATCATTATCAACTTCCGGTGCGATTTCATTTACACGTGGGAGTGGGTGAAGAACTATCATGTCCTTGCGAGCCATCTTCATTTTTTCTTCATCCAAAATATAGCTGTCCTTGAGACGGATATAATCTTGTTCGTTGAAGAATCTTTCTTTCTGGACGCGGGTCATATACAAAATGTCCAAATCACCGATGACACTTTCCAATCTTTCTGCTGTTGTATACTGAACTCCTGCTGGTTCCAACACAGTTTTTACATAATATTCTGGAAGCGAAAGTTCGTTTGGACTGATAAAAATAAATTTGTTGTTTGGATAACGACTCATCGCTTTTGCCAAGGAGTGAACGGTTCTACCAAATTTCAAATCTCCACAGAAACCGACTGTATGACCTTCAAATCCACCTTGAAGTGCTCTGATTGTTAAAAGGTCTGTCAATGTTTGTGTCGGATGATAATGTCCACCGTCTCCTGCGTTGATGATTGGACAAGCACTAAACTGTGATGCCAATAAAGCTGCTCCTTCTTTTGGAGACCTCATGGCTATAACATCCACATAGGAACTTACCACTCGGATTGTATCTGCCAAAGTTTCACCCTTTGTGGATGATGTGTAACTTGCGTCGGCAAATCCTTCAACCGCTCCACCAAGATGAAGCATTGCTGCTTCGAATGAAAGTCTTGTTCTTGTGCTTGGTTCAAAAAAAAGTGTCGCAAGAATTTTCCCACGACACACATCTTGATAAGAACTTGGATTTACAAGAATTTGTTCAGCCAATGAACAGATTTCTTCAATTTCAGCTACTGACAAATCACCTGGCTCAATTATATGCCTGCCTGTTAACATGTATTCCTCCAACTGGGCTATTTCTTCTATTATAATACTTATAAATTTTTTTTCAAGTATGGGAGAAATAAGATTTTGGTATCTTTAAAAATTGCAATTTTTAGATGTTCCAATTTGTATTGTGGATGTCTATCAACTTGAAGTTTAGAGAAAAATGGATTAAATTAAAAATGTCA
>JAZUEV010000364.1:0-3524 GCA_045640345.1 Treponema sp. | reverse complement strand
TTCCCAAAAAATGAGGGATGTACTGGAAAAGCTGGACTATATCAACTTTACCCAGAAAGATTACAACAGGATTCTTAAAAAAGCAAAAAACGCTTTGGAGTCACTGGACAAGGAACATTACAGATATGACTGAGGACTTGAACAACAAGGAACTTTGGAATGTGCTTGTGGAACTGTACAGAAGGATTGACGATGTGTGTGATGAAAACAGGTTTTATCTTAGCGAATACCTTAACCTGATGGAACTTCTGGACGAGATTCTGAGCAACTATTAACTTTTTACCAACACAACAGGCTCCCGGCAAAACGGGGGCTTTTATTTTTCCATGGCTTTTCTGTACTGTTGGGCGGTGACTGCATCGTCGTTGGCTATTTCTTCCTGGGCATCGTATTCAACTTTCCACTGCTGAAGTTTTTTTTCTTTCAACTTTTCCAGGACCTTTACTTTCTGCATGGCAAGTCGGACGATTTCTCTTTTTTCTTCCGCAATCATTTCCAGTTGGGCAAGCTCCGCCAAAAATCCATCTTTCTTTTGGTCCAACAAAACAAAAAACGCTTGTGTCTGGTGATGAACCATAAAGTCCTTTGATTCATCGGCATATCGACCATAGTCCACCCTGTCCTGGGCAATCTGTTTTAGACCGTTGTTCACCCTGGCGATTTCAGCGTTCACCTTACCCAAGTCCAGTTCAGCCTGGTCAAGCTCAAAATTCCTAAGGTCCAGGATTTTCTGCATGGAAAAAACAAATTTCTTCATATATATCCTCCTCCCTTTGGATTTTTAAACTAATGTTCAGGCTTATACAAAACGACCCTTCGCCAATTCTTTTCTATTTTTTCAAGTCCTTGACAAAGAGTCCCCAAAAAATCAATAAAGGGCATTCCTAAAAATTGCAATTCTTTAGAGGTTCCCTAAATTTTATTTTGCCAATATATCAAATGTTGGATGGGCGTTGGCGGGACATTCCACATACTCTTCTTTTGGAATATGGATTCCGCTAAGCTCGGACAATTTGTTCAATGTGTCGTCGATTGTCAAATGTCCAGAGGCTTCCTGGCACAAAAATTCTTCGATGGCATTGTGCTTGTCCATGGCTTCATCAACTTCAGGGGAATTTCCTTTTTGATAGACACCAGCCAAAATCATATCTTCCTGGGAAGCATAGTCGGCCATCCATTTTTTGACTTTTGTGATTGCCTTCAATGTTTCAGGACCGTTGACCCTTTTGCTCAATCGGGACACGCTTTTTGAAACATCGATTGCAGGATAATGCTGCCTGTCTGCCAAAGCTCTGGTCAAAACAATGTGTCCATCCAAAGTTCCTCGCACCTTGTCGGCGATTGGTTCGTTCATGTCGTCACCATCAACAAGGACTGTATAAAAAGCCGTAATCGACCCCTTTGCGTTGGTACCTGTTCTCTCCAGAAGACGTGGAATCATATCAAAAACAGATGGCGGATATCCCCTTTGTGCTGGCGGCTCCCCTGTGGCAAGTCCAATTTCACGCTGGGCATGGGCAAATCGGGTAACGCTGTCCATCATCAGAACAACATCCTTTCCCTGGTCCCTAAAATATTCAGCGATTGCAGTACAAACATAGGCCGCACGAAGACGAGCGATTGAAGGCTGGTCACTGGTGGACACAACGATTACAGACCGCTTGAGACCTTCCTTTCCCAAATCATGCTCGATGAATTCAGGAACCTCACGACCACGCTCACCAATGAGACCAATGACATTCACATCTGCCATGGAATTTCTAGCAATAGTTGAAAGCAGTGTACTTTTTCCAACACCACTTCCAGCGAAAATACCGATTCTCTGTCCCTTACCAACAGTCAAAAGGGAATCAATAGCCCTGACCCCTGTGGCAAGTCGTTTCTTGATTGGCTTTCTTTCAAGAGGATTTGGAGCTTGGGCGATTGCTGGATAATATGCGTCACTGGCAATCTCACCTTTTCCGTCGATTGGATGACCAACTGCATCAATAACGCGACCCAAAAGTTTTTCGCTGACAGGGACTTCCAGAACCGCACCGCTGGCAGTAACCATGGCACCAACTTCAATTCCCTTTGTCTCTCCAAAAACCATGAGACGGACAGTGTTGCCTTCAAGTCCCACAACCTCAGCCATGACCGATGAATCTTCCCCAGGCACTTCAATGCGACAGATTTCTCCAATGACGCACCTAGGACCGTTGCTTTCAATCATCAGTCCCTTGACTGCGGAAACTGCTCCAGTATATTTGATTGTGTCCGTATCTTCCACGGCCTGAATGTATTTGTCAAAAAAAGATTCCATTTTCCCACCCCTTAATGGATTCCGTAGATTAAGCCAAAAGGCTCTTAAAATTAAGGACACCTCTACCCCTAGAGATGCCCCTAAATTATAGGTAGTTCCTAAAAATCACAATTCTTAGAGACCACTTTGAAAATGCGATGTTTCAATCCTTGCAATTCAAAGGATTTACTCTGCCAAGGCATACCTAAACTATTTTCCAGGGACGCCTACGCAACATAATTTTTTTCCAAATCTGTTTCCCAGGGGATTACAAATCTGGATTCTGCACTTCGGATTTGCTGACAGACTTGATTGGAGAGATTCCCAAAATCTTGGTCTCAAGTTCACCCAACTGACTTGCAATGCGGGCTTCGATGGCACCAAAGTCTGTTTCAACAATACATCCACCGCGGTCAACGGAACTGTCTTCCACAACTGTAATGTTCTTGATGTTTTCAACCTGGGCAATAAAGTCCTTGATGTGTTCAGTGGTAAGCTTTGCGTCAGACATATTCACGCGCAATGTTACATCGCCACGACCTTTGACCTTTTTCAGAGCCTGAACGACGTTTGCCATGATAACGCTCTTCTGGCTTTCGCTCATTACCTTTACGACTTTTCTTGTCATAAGGAGAACCAGGTCCACAATCTGTCCTTCAGTTTCGTTAAGGATTTCCTGTCGCCTGTCCTGCACACTTTCAATCATCTTGTGGAGACGTTCAACCAAGCGCTCGGCTTCCTGATTTCCAACCTGGTAACCTTCTTCATGTCCCTTGTCGAATCCATCCTTCTGGGCTTTGTCAAAGATTCTATGCTCTTCATCATGGGCTGTCCTGATAATCTGGTCCGCCTCAAGTTTTGCCTTTGAAAGAATGTCCTGGGCCTCAACTTCAGCACCGTTTTTAATTACAGATGCCTGGTCGCTTTGCTTTTTGACTTCATTGAAGGCTGTGCTTTCTGCGTTCTTGACAATCTCTTCTGCTTCCGCCTGGGCTTTGGCAATCAATTGGGCTTTTTCAATTTCCCACTGCTTTTTGAATTCCTCAGCCTCAAGTCTCAATTGATCCGCTGTGGGACCTGTATATTCAGGGACTTCCTCGATTGGATCTTCCACGGGAACAACAAATTCCTTAGACAGCTTCAGGGCAATTTGTCCATCCTTGACGTTTATCTGGTTTGGTCTAAAAACGGTCTGTGCCATCTACCTACTCCTTAGCTGATGAATTCATCACCATCACCACGG
>JAZUEV010000363.1:0-2823 GCA_045640345.1 Treponema sp. | reverse complement strand
TGTAAAGTTTCTTCTATATAATAACCACTTTTCGTGACCGTTTTTTTAGAAGTGCAACTGACCGATGACATCCTTCAATGCGTTTGCGCTCTTCTGGAGTGAAGCGATTTCAGTGTCGGTAAGTGGAGCGACCATGCGGTTCTTGATACCGTTTCCACCAACGACTGTAAGAATGCTCAAACATACATCGGAGATACCGTATTCGCCGTGGAGCATTGTGGAAACTGTAAGAAGTGAATCATGTCCAGCTGTGAGACAGTTGCAGAGCTGTGTAACTGTAGCGCCGATACCGTAGTTTGTGCATCCCTTTGCCTTGATGATGATTCCACCGGATGTGCGTACGTAGTCCTCGATTTCGTCATGGTTGAGGGCTGGGAAATTGCGTCCTTCAGCTGCTTCGGCGAACTTGTCTGCAGGGATTGTTCCGATGTTTGCTAATGACCAAGGAACGAAAGATGAATCTCCGTGCTCACCGAATACATGTGCGTGTACATTTACTGGAGCCACATTGTATGTGTCAGCAAGCTTTGTGCGGAGACGAGCTGTGTCAAGCATTGTTCCTGTACCGAAGATGTGGTTTTCTGGAATTCCAGAGTACTTTACGAACTGGTATGTAAGAATGTCAACTGGATTTGCGACGATGATGTAGTTTGCGTTTGGAGCAACCTTTGTGATCTGGGAGATGATGCTCTTTGTGATGTCAACATTGATCTGTGCCAAATCAAGACGAGTCTGACCAGGTTTTCGAGCAACACCGGAAGTAAGGATAACCACGTCTGAATCCTTTGCATCTTCATAGTCTCCCGCATGGATGTTGATTGCCTTTGTGTAAGGTGTTCCCTGTCTCATGTCCATTGCTTCACCAATGGCTCTTTCCTTGTTGATGTCAATGAGAACGATTTCTGAAGCCACTCCCTTAACGATGAGTGCGTAAGCAACTGTTGATCCAACCTGTCCCGCGCCGATAACGGTGATTTTATTAGCCATTTGTAACTCCTGTGATTTCGCCAGCCTTGGGCGACTAAATTTGGCAGGGGGAGGGGTACGGAAAACCGCTTGAAAAATCCTGCCTTTTTTTCAATCAAACCTTTCCCAACACTAATTATAAATCAATAATAGGACATTGTTAATAGTAAAAACAAGAAATTTCTTCTAATAAAACAAAAGTTGTTTATGTCTAACTGGTTTTACAGGAAATTGTGATGCTGTGGAATGGATTTTCATGGATTTCCAATGCTTTTTCGTGGGGAAACTCTGAAAAATTAAAGAACGTCTTTACTTGTCATCATAATTGACTTGGTGTAAAATGGATTCAAGTGAGGGGGATTACATGGGTTGCATGCAGTAACGAGGGACGATATAGGGCAAACGCAGTTTCGATTGAGGGCAGCATAGAACATGATGACGGTTTAGAACAAAAATTCTTCCTCGACCGAAGCGTATATGAAAAATGTAGTCTGACTTTGTAGCAAGCATCGAACGAATGTGTCCGACTGTAGCAAGCATCGAACAAAAGTCATTTCGACTGTAGCGAAGCGAAATGGAGAAATCTAAAAAATAAAGGAGAAAAACATGAAGAAGATTTTGGTTGTAGTGGACATGCAGAATGATTTTATCGACGGATCCTTGGGAACAAAAGAAGCTGTCGCCATTGTTGATAATGTGGCAAGTAAAATCAACAAGGAAAGGGAAAACGGGACCACAGTGATTTTTACAAGGGACACCCATCAGGAAAACTATCTGCAGACCCAGGAAGGAAAGTTTTTGCCGGTGGAGCACTGCATAAAAGATACAAAGGGTTGGCAGATTTCTTCACATCTGAATGTTGGGGACAGTCTTGTAGTTGACAAACCAAGTTTCGGCTCAATGGAGCTGGCTGAAAAGATTGCGTCCATGGTTGACGGTGAAACAGAGATTGAACTGTGTGGACTCTGCACTGGAATCTGCGTCATATCCAATGCATTCATCCTCAAGGCAAGGTTACCAGAAAATCTGATTTCCGTGGATTCATCCTGCTGTGCCTGCGTAAGCCCCGAAAGCCATCTGCGTGCACTGGAATCGATGAAGACCTGCCAGATTGTGGTAAAATAAGATGGAAACCTCTAAAAATTGCAATTTTGGAGGCAACTTTAAGAATCCGATGTTTAAAGCCTTGCAATTTCACGGATTTAAACTCGGTTAGGAATATGAAATATTCCGTACATCTATGAGTAGGGTGTTGCACTCTGGGGCTCATTCCTTTTTTTCGACGCAAAGCGTCGGGGCATGAACCCCAGCGGCACGAATCAAAAAAACGATTGTCTAAATGATTTCTCCAATATGCCTTATCTGTCGCTTTTTTTCTGGAAATGGCTGAACACCATACCAAAGCTGGCGCGTCCCTGGGTGACTGAACGGAGGCTAGTGCTGAATCCAAACATCTTTGACATTGGTGCCTGTGCATGGACAACGCTTCCACCTGACTTTTCTTCCATGCTGCTAATCATTCCACCCCTCTGGGTAATTTGGCTCATGGCGTCACCCACAAACTCTGAAGGGGATTCAATGTCAACAGCCATAACAGGCTCCAGCAAATCAGGTTGTGCAGCGTTACATGCCTTGTCAAATGCTTCCGCCACTGCAGCAGAGAAAGCGAATGTGGTTGATGTAAGAGGGTCGTACTTCATGTCAAGCACAGTGACCTTTGTGTCTGTACACTGATAGCCCATGCGGATACCACCTGCGAAACAGTTGTTGATACCATTTTCAACCGCCTCGTATATTTCATCCGGAATCTGGTTGTCGTGGACCTCACACTTGTAGCTGTTGCCTTCACCCGTTTCA
>JAZUEV010000362.1:0-1538 GCA_045640345.1 Treponema sp. | reverse complement strand
TGCTCTGAAAGAACATAGTTACCGATGATGATGCGTCGTTTTACTTCTGGACCGAATCCCTGGGAGCGGGTGTCCACATAAAGCTGGTCGTAACCCTTGCTGTTGTCAACCCTTGCACCGTAGCGGATACCGTCGAATCGGCTCAAGTTGGACGCTGCTTCTGAAAGGGCAATCACATAGTATGCAGCGATGGATGCTTCAAGAACAGGCAAATCCACCACATCAATCTTTGCACCCTTTGATTCAAACCAAGCCCTTGTTTCATCAAAGACTTTTCCCACTTCAGGATCCAGACCCTTGCTTTCAAGGAACTGCTTTGGAATGGCAATCTTTAGGCTTGAAAAATCAGTGAAAGGCTTCAAATCCTTAAGGCTGCTTGAATTTGGCAAATCAGCTGATGTGTCGTCGTAAAAATCCACGCCGCTCATTACTGAAAGGGGCAGGGCAATATCTTTTGGACTGTGACCAAGGATTCCCACCTGATCAAGGGATGAACCATAGGCAACAACACCCCATCGGCTAAGGACACCGTAAGTCGGTTTAAGACCATAGACACCGCAGTAGGATGCTGGAAGACGGACTGATCCACCAGTTTCTGTACCCAACGCAAAAAGAGCCTGGTTTGCTGCAACTGCTGCTGTTGATCCACCTGATGAACCACCTGAAACGTACTCCCTGTTGATTGGGTTTCTGGTTGGACCGTAGGATGAATACTCAGTGGATGAACCCATGGCAAATTCGTCCTGATTGCATCGACCAAGGGGAATTGCACCGGCGTTTACCAGTCTGTTTACAACTGTTGCACTGTATGGAGCCACATATCCTGCAAGAATCTTTGAAGCGCAGGTAAGTCTTTTTCCCTGGACCGAAATGTTATCCTTTGTGGCGAATGGAAGACCCAGAAGTGGCTTTGCTGCGTAAAGTTCATCCAGTTTTCCATCCTTGCGCGCCTGGTCGATTTCTTCGTCAGCTTTTTTTGCTGCATCCAATGCGTCTGCGAATGTCTCAATAAAAGCGTTCAGTGGGAGAGCTGATTTTGAATCCGCCTCAAAAGTGTCCATGGATTCTTTTACCAGCTGTTCACTTTTTACTGAACCGTCCTTGAGAGCCGCAATAGTTTCTTCTATATTAAGTCCAATCTTGCTAGCCATTATGCACCCTCCCCAAGAACCTTTGGAACCTGGAAATATCCATCAAGGAAGTTGCCCTCGTTGATTTTCTTTACGTCCTTCATTTCAAGGCCAGCCACAACTTCATCTTCACGGAGACATTCTGCCTTTGTGGTTGGGTAAGCGTCGTAAGGATTTTCGCTGTCGTCATATTTTGAAAGGATGTCGAAATATCCAACAATATCATCAACCTGTTTTTTCAGGGTTGCCATGTCAGTACTTTCTGGTGAAAGTCGGGAAAGATACAAAAGTTTTTCCAGTGTATCTTCATTTACTTCAGTTTTCTTAGAGTCACTCATAACTTAATATTGTAGCAGATTTATGGACTGTTGTCGATATTCTAGCTTGGTAGTGTTTGAAAATTTTTCC
>JAZUEV010000361.1:0-3318 GCA_045640345.1 Treponema sp. | reverse complement strand
ATTCTTGTTCCTATATCTAGTGTCGATCAGCGATATGGCGGGAGGAACGACGTCTTTCATTTCAAGAATCTTTGAGTTCGAGCTGGTGTCCGTTAGAGAAAATATACGTTTTTCTGCGTCCTCAAGAATCTGCCTGCTTGGTTTTGTCTCGTCAAAACTGTATGCCTTGATGTCCTGGGATATTTTTATAAGATTTCGTCTTGTCGCCTGGTCTATGACGATTTTTGCATAATAGTCGATGTTTGCGCTGGTTGGCACCTGGTCCGTGAGAGCTGAAATGTAGGAAACTCCACCACCAGCCTCCAGTTTTCCCTGTTTCGTCAAGTCGTCGATCAAAGTCAACAGGTCACCTTTCACTCCCGACTCCGAAAGCCTTACCATGGATTCGAAAATGGTTTGATTCCTTGGATCGTAGAAGTGGGATGAGTGGAGATTTGCCACGACGGCATCCAAAGAGTCCCAGTCCAAAAGCATTGCTCCGAGTGTTGCCTGCTCCGCTTCCTGATTGTGGGGCGGGATTTTATCTTTCAGATCCATTTTTTCCTCCTTTAGAGAATTTTGGGAATAACTAAAAAGTATTTTCCAGGGATTCCATTTTTTTATCGACAGACGCACATAAGGGGCTGCGCTGTGAAAAAAAAGACCCACAGTTGTCTGTAGGTCTTTCCAAAAAGGTTAAATCAATTCTAGCTTACTCAGCCTTTGGAGCTTCTGAAGCCTTTGGTTCTTCCTTCTTTGATCCATCATCCTGTGCCTTTACTGACAAGTTGACTTCAGCGATTGCACCTTCATAGAGGTGAACCTTGAATGTATATGAACCAACAGTCTTGATTGTCAATCCTGGAACTTCAATCTTCTTGCGTTCAATTTCCTGTCCGTTTGCTGCGAACCAGTTTGCAAGTGTCATGTTTGTAACTGCACCAAAAAGCTTTCCGTTTGCTGCTGCTGGAACAACCAACTCGATGTTTGTTGATTCCAACTTTTCCTTCAAGCTCTTGCTGTCTGCACGCTTCTGTTCCTTGCGGGCTTCGATTTCAGCCTTTCGTGTTTCAAAGTATGCAACAGTTTCCTTGTTGTAAGGAACTGCCAATCCACGTGGGAAAAGGTAGTTGCGATAGTATCCGTTGGCAACGTTCTTTACATCACCAATTTCTCCGACATGCTTAACATCTTCATTAAGAATAACTTTCATTTTTCAAGCTCCTCTTGAGTTTTATGGGTCGCATTCACCAGGAGTTGGCTTACGACCTGCATGACCGAAAGACTTTGAGCCCTCCGGTTCATTTTTTAGTCAGCAACGTATGGCAACAAACAGATTGCACGTGCACGCTTGATTGCGTTTGTCAATTCTCTCTGATGCTTTGCACATGTGCCAGTGATGCGGCGTGGAAGAATCTTTCCTCTTTCTGTTGTGTAACGGCGGAGGACATCTGCTTCCTTGTAGTCAATCTTGCTCTTGTTTGCGCAGAAACGGCATACCTTCTTCTTGAAGAATGTCTTTCCCTTTGCCATGCGACCGTTGCGGCCTTCGTCTTCGCGACCCTGATCCTGCAACTGTTCTGTTGTTATTTCTTCGTCTTTTACTTCTACTTCGTCAGACATTGTTTTACTCCTATAAATATGGATAAGTTTTGAATCGTATTGGAATTAGAAAGGCACGTCCTCAGGGAAATCGCTGTTGTCGCCGCCGAATCCACCATCGACCTGACCGTAGTCAGATGCCCCGTAGGATGATACACCGTTTGATCCGTAAGGACTTTTCTGCTGGTAGCCGGACGACTGTGATGCGCCAAACGAGTTGGCAGAATAACTGTTTCCACCATTGTAGTTTCCATTACCAGCTGAGCCGTTGGACTTTCCGCCCAAAAGCTCCACGTTGTTTGCGACGATGCGAATCTTGCTGAACTTCTGTCCGTCCTTCTCCCATCGATCCTGCTTAAGATATCCCTGCACCGCAATCTGAGTTCCTCTCAGGAGATATTGCTTTAGGTTTTCAGCGGATTTTCCAAAAAGGGAGACATCAAAGAAGTTGGCTTCGCTGATCCACTGTTCCCCTTCTTTTTTGTTCCTGTTTACCGCAATGGACATATCTGCAACGGCGTTTCCAGTCGGAAGATATCTCAATTCCACGTCCCTGGTGAGCCTTCCAATCAATACAACCGAATTCAAATCTGTTCCAGCCATGCTTCACTCCTTAAAGTTTTTTTATTGCAGCACAAAAAACACAAGATTCTATCTTATGAGTTCTTCTCTTCCTTCAAAACAAAGAGATATTTCAAAAGGTTTGTGTTGAACTTGAACTGTGAATCAAGTTCTGTGATCTTTGAAGGATTTGCGCTGATGTGGAGCAAAACAAAGCGACCTCTGTTCTGCTTCTTGACTGTGTAAGTCAATTCTCTGTCACCAAATGGCTCTTCCTTTTCGATTTCAACACCATAGTTGGCCAAATCTGTGCGGAGTGTTTCAATTCCGGCTTTGTACTTATCATCCTCGACAGGATAGATAGTCATAAGTTCATACTTTCTCATTTGTATGATCTCCTTATGGACAAAATGGGAGTCACATACGTAACTCCAAGGGTTCTTACATACTATCAAAATTGGAAACCTAAGTCAATGGCTATGGACAAAACTTGCAGGCCTGGATAAAAAATTCCTTGGAAAACTGGGGAGATTTATGTCGCCTGTGGTCGAGCCGATGTTCCTTTGGTTATTGAAAGATTTGGCCTTGTTATAGTATAATTGGGCATCTCTAGAAATATTTTCAATAGACTCCTGACGAGTTTGAAGCATTTCCAAAGTTGCCTCTAAAAAATCGTAGTTTAGAGACTTCCGATTTCCATAGATCGTCAGGCTGCAGGGGTGATTTTATGACTTCCAAGGAAAAATCGGATATCTACAGTCTCTTGTCGAAGGCTGGTTCGTCTGTCCTGGGCTACGGGATGGATGGTTTTGACGAAGATATTCTGTTCGAGGACGACATGGAGATTTCAGGGGTGGCCTCTCCCGAAAAGGTGTGTCCCCAGGAATCGATTGGACAGGACTCCAACAAAAAAGTCGCCACTTTGGATTCGGTAGCGAAAAAGATTTCCCAATGCAAAAACTGCGGTCTTTTTGCCACGAGGGTAAACGCTGTTCCAGGTGAAGGTGTCGAAAATCCTTTGGTCATGGTCATCGGCGAAGGTCCAGGTGAGGATGAGGATAAGACTGGTAGACCCTTTGTGGGCAAGGCGGGGCAACTTTTGGATAAGATGCTTGGGGCCATTGGTTTGGACAGGAACAGGAATTGCTTCATAGCCAATATTGTCAAGTGCCGTCC
>JAZUEV010000360.1:0-2726 GCA_045640345.1 Treponema sp. | reverse complement strand
AGCTGGGGATTAGTGGACCTGCTACGGATGCTGCTAGCCCCACACCGACACCAAACACAACGCCTACTCCGAATGTGACGATGGGGGGACAATCCAATGGAACAAACACAAAAATTTCCAACGATGGCATAGATTTCACTAAGCATCTCTTAACCAATCAAAGCGATTTTTTGGAAAGAAAAAAAACAAGCAAATCCTATCTAGATGATTTAACAACAATTGACAACATAGAATATCCAAATGATACTGTAAAATCAGACAGCAGTTCTACAAAAACATCAAGTCAAACACCCAAGATAACAGCAAAAACTTTGGAATCTTTAAGGTGGAGCTATATTCCTGTTGAAGGTGTCGGAATAAATGGAACAAGCATTTTTTCAACTAATGCGCGATTAACTGAAAATGGAAATATTGAAGTCTATACTTTAGGAAAATTTCTAGGTAACAACTTAGTTGATTCATCATCATTTTTTGGAACTGCATCCTTAAATGTTGATGGTGAAATTGTTGAGACAAAACCTTACAAAAAAGACTCGAACAACGGCATTTGGAATGGAAATTATGATAGAATAGGCATGGCAACTTTTGATTATGATATTTCAAATGCTGAAAACATCAAAATTATATCAGATGTAAATCTTTTGGTTACTCGTTTTGGTTTAGGAAATACAATTATTGATTACGCACCATCAGTTATGGAGTTACAATAGTATGAAAAAATCACTATTTATTTTAATGATCTTTATTCCTATTCTGACGGCATGTGGTCAAACGAGCAAGGCAAAAGAACTGTTCAGTCAGGCTAGCGAAATTTTTCAAAATGCAAACATTACAGAATGGATGGAAGACAGCTTAGAAAAAGAAACGGCAATTCAAAAACTTGATGCCGCTATAGAAATATCTCCAAAGTGGTGGCTACCCTACAGGGAAAAAATACAAATTTTGAAAATCGGGTTCTGCGAAAAAAATGCTGAACAGGTAAACGATGTTTACAATCGTTGGATTAAAAACGGAAATACTTTGAACGGTTTTTCAAAATTTTCCTATGCCTGCTCATTATATTGCATCGATAAAAAATCTCAAGCCATGGAAATATTTTACGAACTATACTCCAAGTATTCCAAAGTTCCTGTTGCAACAGATGAAGAAAAAATAATGTTTATTTTTAGCGGAATTATTACAGGTGAAATAACAGAAACCAATATACATTCATCTTTGACAGATATTTTTGATGAACCCATGATGCAAAACATTGAATACTTTCTTCATTCTTTTAAGCAATCAGGAAAAGAAATTCTTTGGACATACATTTGACGAATCAAAAAAAATCTTCATCATAATAAAACAAGGGAGAATAAAATGAAAAAGATTTTCACCACGGCATTTTTGTCACTGATTTTTTGTGCAACACTTTTCGCTAAAGATTATGTTGTGACATCGGTAAGGGGGACTGTTAAATACATGTCGTCGTCCAACAATTGGGTGAACCTTAAAGTTAACGATAAAATTACGGGAGAAACCGAGGTCCAAACAGGCCTCAACTCGTTACTTGAAATCAAAGGGGAAAATGGAGAAATCTATAAAATCACATCCATGCGCTATGGAACTGTGGACAGTATTATATCTGCAAAAAATAATTCATCTTCAAATGCCAACAAACCTAAACAAGAAATCAATATTCAAACCCACAAGATAATAGAAGACCCAAAATTAGAAGAGGAACTTGCCAACGACATGGAGAAAAGCTTCTCAAAAAAATTCAAGGACCGTGGATTTTCTTCAATAAAGAACCTGCCAGCAAATGAAAATGCAGTGCGGTTTTGTTGGGATTCATCCTGGATAGGGTATGAGATTATCGAACTAACATGGACAGAATCCTCTGCCACCGTCGTTTACCGAAGAAAAGGCAAAACTGACCTGGAAGAGGAAACCGAAATTGACATAAGGATCGAACGGAAAGTAACAAAACAAGATGTGCAAAAGATTCTTGACATTATGGACAAGACTGGCTTTTATACAGAACATCGCTACATCGGTACAGATACAAGGGGTGCAGACATTTGGTACATTGAAGCAAACATCGGAGGTTCTTACAGATCCGCCTCGAGCTTTGATCCACCAAAAGGGTCCTTTGTATCGGAGATTGGTGTTGCCCTCCGTAACCTTGCAAAACAAAAATAATTGTTTTTCCCACAACCGGACTTGCTATGGATTTAACATTTTCCAATGCAAGTCTGTTATACATTTAAACGGAGAGACAAGCCATGAAAAAAAGAAAACCAGCCAACTTCAACTACGACTTCACAGGACTTGCAGTGGAGGTCACGGGGGACGACCTTTATCTGATCAACGGTGGAGCGGAAGTAGAGAATTCACACCAGGGGGTTGCCAACGCACAGGTGGGTGACACAATCACAAGAAGCAATGGCCAGGTTGTTACCTTAAACCAAGGTGACATTAAATACGCTCAGGATCAGCTGGGGATTAGTGGACCTGCTACGGATGCTGCTAGCCCCACACCGACACCAAACACAACGCCTACTCCGAATGTGACGATGGGGGGAGCTGGAGCAATTGTGAATAATTCTATTGCCCCTGGAAATCAATGTAATAACAGGATTCCAGTCGCATTATATGTCATTTAGGAGATGAAATTTCTATGAAATGTAAAAGAAAAACAGTAATTTTTATTACACTGGGGATATTTGCTATACTTATCGGTATAT
>JAZUEV010000359.1:0-3811 GCA_045640345.1 Treponema sp. | reverse complement strand
ACAAACAAAGGCGAACACAAGACAGGCAGGATCGTCATTTCCTGTCTTGAAAGCGATGTCGAGCTTGTCAAAAAACTTGCGGCCGAGTCAAACAAAACGGTGAGCCAGTTTCTGATTGGCTTGGTCAAGGAATCACTATAAAAAACAAAAGGCCTTGGGTTTATGCCCAGGGTCTTTTGTTTAAAGCACCCAAAAAAACACCTAAAAAATCACCTAAAATCTGTTGCAAAAAAAGACATATTATGGTATAAAAAAGTCGAAAAAGCCAATAAAATCTAATAAACGCACCCCTCTGACCACTTCTAAGCAGAGGGTCGCCCGTTCGAGTCGGGCACGCGTCATAAGGGACAGGTCTTGTGACTTGTCCTTTTTTTTGTCCAAAGGACAATACCATTGTGTTCATTTTCATAAGTTATATTTGTTGAAACCTTTGAAATCACTAGGTACAAGGGAATCAATCATCCAGGAGCCTTGCTTTCCTGATTTTTAGGTCTGGATTTTTTTGTTCCATTTTGTATATGGCATTTTCGACGAGAGCTTTTTTGCTGTCCCCAAAATCAAACAGCTCTTTTTGGCATAATTCATTTTTATTTTCAAGATTGCAGCATGCGACCCCAATCAATCTGATTCCCCGTCCGCTTTCATATTTCTTGTGCAAAAGATTTTTACATCTTTCAAACATGTCGTCGCTGTTCATGATCTGACGCTGGGATGTTTCCTGTATGGTGACTGTGGTGAAATCTTCATAGCGAAGTTTAAGCATAACAGTTCTTGACCTCACGTTTTCAAGGTGCATGCGGTACATAACATGGTTGACCAAATACATGATGGATGTCTCGATGGCATACAGTTCCGTCAAATCAAATTCGAATGTTGTTTCCGAACTTATGGAACGGCTCTTGGCTTCTGCACCAAATTCCATGTCAAGCTTGCCACGGACAGCTTCGTAAAGAAAATTTCCGGTGTTTGCTCCAAATAAGGCTGTCAATAAGGTGAGGGATTTTTCATGGATATCCTTGCTTGTTTTTAGACCAGCGTTTTTCAAATGCTCCTGGGTCTTCGCTCCAATTCCCCAGATTCTTTCCATAGGCAAATTGAGCATAAAATTTTCCTCCTGGCCATCAGGGACAACTGTCAATCCGTCTGGCTTATGAAGGTCGGATGCGATTTTTGAAAGATACATTGATGATGCAAGACCGACGCTCACTGTGAGGCCTGTTTTTTCCTTTACCTCTTTTTTTATTTTTTTTGCAACATCTATCGGGTCTCCGAACAATCTTTGTGTGCCGGTCAAATCAATAAAAGCCTCGTCGATGGATATCTGTACAATGGTGGGGGAGTAGTTCTGGAAAATCTCCATGACTTGACGTGATTTTTCAGCATATCTATGGTAATTTCCACGAATGTAAATGGCGTTTGGACACAACTTTACGGCCTGAACCAAGGGCATCGCAGAATGTACGCCATATTTGCGAGCCTCGTAGGAAGCTGTGGAAACAACTGCGCGTCTGTCACCTGGAAGTCCACCGATTATGACAGGTTTTCCTCTGTATTCGGGATGGTCCAACTGCTCTACGGATGCAAAAAAAGCGTCCAAGTCCACATGGAGAAAAACTTTTTTCATTGTCCGTCCTCCCTATCGCTCACGACTTCCGTATCCATATAGCAAGATTCTTTGAGGATGTGGTCTCCTTTGTCCGAAAGCAGGAATGTATCAACTTGTATGTGGCTGAATTCCGTGGAATCGGCTGAATATATAATCTCCAGTATTCCTTCCGGCTGATCGGGAATTACAAAACGTATTTTGTTTCCGCCTTCCAATGTGTATTGATAGTTTGACTCAAAAATTGGAACAGCGTTTTCCGATTCGATGGTGATTTCATAGCGGAGAACCTTTTCCGGGGATTTGACAGTCAAAGTCCTTAAAGACAGTTGCATGAATGCTGTTTCCTTGAGGTCGATTACAGTTGTCGGAAAATCTTTGTTCTTTATCGCCATTTGTGTCGATCTTGTCTTTCCGTCAAGGGATTTGTTCAGGAGGTAGGTTGCCGCTGCATAGAAAATCCATAGCACCAAGGCCATTGCTGCTTCGGCGATTATGATTGTGGCAATGAGTTTCCATGTCTTGTTCTTTTTGCTTTGGGACAACAGGTCGGTGGAAATCAGGATACGGACCAGCTGCATGATGAACGGAAAAAGAGCCATCGCAAGCAGGACATCTATCTGCCAGGTGAAGGGACCTATCATCTTTATTCTGTCAAGCACGGCTCTGTCAAGTATGTTCCAAAGAAGCATCAAAAAAGGAATCAGTGTCAAGAGATTTGTGGCAATCAAAGCTGCGGTGCTTTTTGTGCGCTGGGACAAAAAGATCAAGAAAAATTCTGTCATGAAGAAATAAAGCAGGACAAGGCTGATGCATGAAAAAACAAAGATATTCAGGACTGCTGAGGCCACCATCAAAAAACCGTATGCCCCTAAACTGATTCTTATGTTCAGGTATGCCAAGACCAAAAACACAAAGAATATGAGGACAAACGTGAAAAAGATTTTCAATGTGTTCAAAAGCAATGGGTTCGTGTACGCCAGCGATGAAAATATGCTTTGTGTTCCATGGAGGACGAGGGTCACAAAGACGATGGTCAAGGGATATACAAACCAACAGCGACCAATGTCCTTTAAAAGCGCCTTGCTTTTTGCGGTAGGAAGGACTCCCGTGAAGCATATCAGTAAGAGGACTATGATGATTGAGAAAAGAGAAAACGTGATGGTGGATGTTTCAGAAACCCAGAAATCCATTTCACCGATTTTGAAAAAAAGATAGTTGCAGTCCCTGGAATCTTTTTTCTCGTCCGACAGTTTTTGGGCGATGGACAATAGCGTCTCATAACTTTTGCTGTCCGTGGCCAAATTGACTGCGCAAGAACTTATGCCCTTTTCAAAAAAAGACGAAAGCCTCTGGTGGTGGGGCGCTAGAGAAAAGAAATGGCTCAGGGAAAAGAAAGACGTAAGCTTTGGAGAAAAACCATTTTCCTTGAGTCCTTCGTAAATGTTTTTCAGAAGCCAAAGAGGGGTTATGGTTTTGTCGGAACCCGGGACCAGGACTCTTTTTTCTTCTGTGATCTGGTCAACCAAAATTGCTGCGTAACTGTTGTCGTATCCAAGTTTTTCCGTGAATATGTCTGTTCCGCTTGGATGATTCTTGTTCGCTTTTTCAAGTCCCTGTGCATCGGGAAAACTGTCGTTGGCGGAAAGAAGCACGACTGTCCTGTATGAAAGGCTGGAATCCTTGAGGCCGTTCAGAAAGTCGGAAAGGGATGAAAGGTTTTTGTATGCAAATTCCTGGGGTATGTCAAAAACGATTGTTTCGACTATATTTTTTTCCTTGGGCGAATCGTTGGATTTTTTGTTTGAGTTCCCTTCATTTTCTGCCGAAATAGTAATAGCAAGATTCTGTGGAAATCTGGTTGTGTCGGAAGAAAATAATTCCTGTTGCTCGATGTCGAAGCCTTCGTCCGAAAGATATCTGTAGATTTCATGGCTCAGTTGGACTCCCTGCAAGTCGTTTTGCAAAGGAATTTGACCCATGGACTGAGAAATCAAGATAAAGGCAAAAATCAACAAAATAATACTTTTCAACCGAACAGTTTTCATATATAATATATTGTAGAGTTTTGACGGTGGTGTTGCAAGTGCTTTGCGCGTCACTGTATCAAGGAGAAGATACTAAAATGGCAGCCGGAAAAAAATTTTATCTAGACCTTCCTTTAAAAGTGGTTTTGACCGAGGATGGGGCCTCACATTTGATTAGCCA
>JAZUEV010000358.1:0-8379 GCA_045640345.1 Treponema sp. | reverse complement strand
AAAAATTATAATTTTATTTTGAAAAATTGCATATTTTTTGCAAATATTTAAAATAAAATTGCATTTTAATAAAAAAACTACTATATTAGTATTATGTTAATTCAATTTTCTGCAAGAAATTTTAAATCATTTAAAGACCCTTTCACTTTGGATTTGTTTACAAAAAAACAGGAAGCTGTTTCTGCTATTTATACAGAAGCTGACTCAAATATTTATTCCAGTGCTGTTTTTTACGGTGCAAATGGTAGCGGCAAGTCAAACATCTTAAAAGCATTTGCAATGATGCGTCGTCTTGTTCTCAATGAAGATAAAATCATTCAGTCCACAGATGTGCTTCCTATAAACCAGTTTAGACTTTCCTCTGAATCAGAAGACGATACAACTTCCTTTGATATTTGCTTTGTTCATAATGGAAAAAAGTACAAATATGGTTTTGAATACGATTCAACTTGTGTTTACAGTGAATATCTTTACATCTATGAATCAGTTCGTAGAACTACAGTTTTCGAATATGATGTTGATGAAAACAATGGGAAAATAAAAGCTCCGAAGTTTAAGGATTTACAGAATTTAAAACATCTTAAGAATTCTCTCTTTTTGGTAGAAGCGGATCGCAACGATAATTCTGAAGCGAAGAATGTTTTACAATGGTTTAATTCATGTCGTTCTATTGAATATTCTTCCAGAATGTCGCTGAATCCAACTTATTGGAATAATCTTAGTAAGCCAGAAATAAAAACATTATTTCAAACTTTTATTACAAGTGCAGATTTTGGTATTAAAGATATTTTCCAGGAAGTAAAATCTGGCAATGACAATATAGAAGAAGTAACGGTAAAAACACTTCATCCAAAATACGATGAAAATAATAGTATTGTAAGTGATGTGCCATTCAATTTGTTTGATGATGAATCTTTAGGTACACAAAAATACTTTCATGTAATTGGACCAGTTATTGATGCATTGCAAAGAGGTTCTGCTTTATTCTTAGATGAATTGGATGCAAGTCTACATCCTATTCTTACACGGAAAATTGTGGAACTTTTTAATAACAAAGATGCAAATAAAAAAGGAGCTCAGTTAATTTTCACTTCACAGGATACAAATCTTCTTGACCAGTCTTTATTCGATAAAGAACAAATCTGGTTTGTTGAAAAGGATAAATACGGATGTTCCCATCTTACAGGTCTTGCAGAATACAAGGATGTCAGAAAAGAACATAAAATCGAAAGAAATTACATTATGGGAAAATATGGAGCTATTCCATATTTAGGGGATTTTAATTTTTAGGAATAGATATGGCAAGACGAAAACATGAAAATTTACGAGAGCATTTACCTGAGTTTAGAAAAGGTGAACATATTGAAGTCCTTAAATCATTTTTGATAGCCTGTGAAGGGGAATGTACAGAACCTAATTATATAAATGGACTTATAAAATATCAGAAACAACAACATTTGATTGCAGACGGAACAAAAGTAGTTATTGCAAAACATCAACATTCGGACCCATGCGGAGTTATAACAGATTTAACAACTATGCAAAACTGGGCTGATGAAAAATGGATTGTAATAGACCGAGATGACATTGAATTCAAGGGAAAAGGATTTGGTGGTCATCCGCAAGAAAATTTTGATAAAGCAATCAAATCTGCCAATGAGAATGGAATTTCTGTTGCATGTTCAAATCCGTGCTTTGAATTGTGGATAGTATTACATTTTGAATATCTTCAATCTGCCGTTACTAGAGATTATGTACAGACAAAAGCCAAGGATTTGCTTAATTCAGTTTTAAGAAAAAACAATCAAATAAAAAAAATTGATGAAATGAAAACTTTGAAAGACTTGTATTTAGTCCTCAAAGATAAGACCGAGATAGCAAGAAAATTTGCAGCAAAACTTGAAGAAAATGAAAAATTAAAAGCTAATCCGTCAACCGGTGTGTATAGGCTTTTAGACTCAATTCTGCAAAAAACAATAAACTAATATTCCCAAAAAATTATACGTCCCAAATCAATGATTCTCCATAAAAATTTATAATGGAAACTAAATGATTTTTGTGCTACAATATTAATCATCAACTATTTTATTGAATCGGAGAATAAAATATGGCGAACTTCGACTTTCTGACTTACGACAAAAATTATTCCGCTTTTTCACAGATGGCAATTGATGCGGAACGACAGTACAATAAAAATACAGTTTTTGCCGCATTTGCAGCCAGAAAATCTTTGGAGCAGGCCGTAAAATGGATGTACTCCGTTGATTCCGATTTGCACCGTCCCTATGACGATTCAATCCAGACTCTTGTTCACGAACCAACTTTTATGAGTATCGTTCCATCCAACATTCGCTCGGCAATGCAGACTGTTATTAAAGTTGGAAACAGCGGAGTCCACGACACTCTTGCGGTCGAAAAAAAATATGTTCTCTTTTCGCTCAAATCTCTTTTCAATGTTCTCAACTGGATTGATTTTACTTATGGAAATGATTACAAACAGAGAACTTTTGAAGAATCATTGATTCCAGCAAACAAAGTTGTTGTCGTTAAAAAGCCAAACAAAGATGAGCTGCAGAAATACAAAGATGAATTGGACAAAAAAGACAGCACCATTGCCGATTTAATGAAACAGTTGGCAGAAGCACAAGCCGCAATTCAAAATCGAAAAGAAAATCCAATCAGCAAACCGGAACTTAAGCTTGAAGATTTAAGCGAATTCCAGACACGCAAAATGTTCATTGACGAGGACCTTAAAACCATTGGCTGGAAAATTGATCAGGTTCAAGTTGTTGAAGAATATAAAGTTGATGATTTGGAAAACATTCCTGGAAAAGCAGGATTCATTGATTATGCATTGTTCGGAAAAGACGGAGCACCACTGGCTGTTATCGAAGCAAAGAAAACAACAAAAGATCCAAATGTGGGAAAGCAGCAGGCAGTTTTATATGCCGATTGTCTGGAACGAAAATTTGGACGCCGCCCTTTTATCTTCTACACAAATGGATTTGAAACCTTTTTCTGGGATGACACTCAATACGCTCCACGCACAGTCAGCATGATTTTCAGCATGGACGATTTGCAGAAACTGATGGACCGTCGTTCTCTTCGTCAAGATTTATCCACTGTAAAAATCAACACGGAAATTTCTGGTCGTCCTTATCAAATGCAGGCAATCCGTTCAATCTGTTCAGAAATGGAAAAGAAAATCCGCAAGTTTCTTTTGGTCATGGCAACTGGAACTGGAAAAACCCGAACAGCCATTTCCATTGTTGATGTTTTGAGCCGAGGTCATGCAATTACAAATGTGCTTTTTCTTGCTGACCGAATTCAATTGGTGGAGCAAGCCTATGATGCTTTCCGTGACAATTCTCCAGCCACCACAATCTGCAATCTTCTGGATCCAAAAGACAAAGCCGAAAACAAAGGCGCACGAGTTGTGTTCAGCACTTATCCAACAATTTTAAATGCCATCGACACAGAAAAAAATAAAGACGGAAACAGAACTTTTACTCCAGCTCATTTTGATTTAATTATCATTGACGAAGCACACCGTTCCATTTTCAAAAAATATCGTGCCATCTTTGAATATTTTGATTCATATCTTGTTGGACTTACGGCAACTCCACGACATGATGTGGATAAATCAACTTTTGAATTTTTTGAACTTCAGAATAATGTTCCGACTGATGTTTATGATTATGAAACAGCCGTAAAAGCAAACTATCTTGTTCCCTACCACGCCATTGAAAAGACCTCGACTTTTATGGATGACGGAATCACTTTGGAAAATATCAGCGAAGAAGATTTGGAAAAAATCCGTCAGCAGGAAGAAGAAAGTGGAGAAGCTTTTGAGGAGATTCCACCAAAGGCAATTAACGAATATGTTTTTAATGAAGACACAACCCGTCAAGTGTTGGAAGATTTGATGGCTAAGGGAATCAAAATTGAAGGCGGCGACAAACTTGGCAAAACGATTATCTTTGCTTACAACAAAAATCATGCACAACATATCGTTGACACTTTCAATAAATTTTGGCCACAGTACAAAGGCAAAATGTGTCAGAGAATTGTCTGCGACGATTCAAAAGTAAAAGAAACAATCAAGGAATTTAAAAAATCAAATTCCCCGCTCCAGATTGCAGTTAGTGTTGATATGCTTGACACCGGTGTTGATATTCCTGAAGTGGTAAACCTTGTTTTCTACAAAAAAATTAGAAGCAAAATCAAGTTCTGGCAGATGATTGGTCGTGGAACTCGTCTTGCTCCAAATCTTGTTTGCACTGATGAAACTGGTTCATACATTGGAAAAAAATATTTTTACATTTTTGATTATCTTAGAAACTTTGAATATTTCCGTGAAGAAAAAAATGGAATCGAGGGAGTTTCTTCAAAATCTGTTAGCGAAAGAATTTTCATTCACAAATGTTCAATCATAAAACAGCTTCAAGAATCAGCTTGGGCGGATCAGAATTTTTTTGATTACAGAACTCAACTTGTAAATGAAGTTCACGCTCAGATTATGGCACTTGAACTAAAACTCACACCCATTAATTTGGTTCGCAAACATGTTTTGAAATTCCAGAACATAAAATCTTTTGAATGTTTAACTGAAGAAGATTTGCTCAATTTGAACACACACATCGCCCCATTGGTTTTCTACAATGAAATTGATCAATATGCAAAAGGATTCGACAATTTCTGCTACGGAATTATGGAAGCGTCCACGACTGAAAAACCCATTAATTTTTACAGAACAAAAATCAAAACTGTGGCAGAAAAGTTGCTTAAGAAAACTACAATCAATTCTGTCAGAGACCATTTGCCACGCATCCAAAAACTCGCAATAAACCCTTATTACGATGAATTGAATGTTTTGGACTATGAGGAAATAAGAAAAGAACTTCGTGATTTGGCACAATTTGCAGTGGATCAAGTTGGCCACGAACCAATTTTTGTAAATTTTGATGATGAAGTTTCGGTGATTGATGTTCCACTTGGAGCTGCCAATCCTACACCTGCTGACAATTTTGATGAATACAAGAAAAAAGTTGATTCATATCTTTCAGAGCACATGAACGATTCTGCAATCAACAAGCTCAGGACAAATCAGAAATTGACTCCAGATGATTTTGCAAGATTAAATCATATCTTTAAAGAAGAACTGGGAAACGAAAACATGTTCAATGAATTGAGCGAAGGAAAAAGTCTTGGTGTTTTCATCCGTCATGTTACAAAAATGGACAAAAATGCCATAAATGATTTTTTTGCAGATTTTATCAATGACACAAACATGAACAATATGCAGATTGAATTCGTGCAAAGGTTGATTGATATAATTGTTGAACAAGGCGAAATCAACATTGATGCATTGATGAAAGGAAGAGCGCCATTTGATAGACCGAAGTTTTTTACTTTGTTTGGAAGTGAAGCACAAAATAAAATTTTCGCTGTGATAAAAAGCATTAACCAAAATGCAAAAGAAGCTGCTTGATTTTCAATTAAACAAAATATTGATTTTTATGGAAGTCGCTAAAAATTGCAATTTTTATTTTTTACATAAAGGCAAATTATGACAGGTGCAGGAATTGTTTTTTGGAAAAAAGTTGGCGGGGAAAAATTTGTTTTGCTTGGAAAAAGATCATGCGGATATGGTAAAAATCATTTCAGCAATTTTGGTGGACATCAAGAAAAATGTGATGAGAAAATTTTTTTAATTACAGCCATCCGTGAAAGTGCAGAAGAATCTGGAATTGTTCCAAACTACGGAAACCAAATTCAAAAAGCAAAGGACTTTTTTTCAAATCCAGATTTCCATTTGAATCCAAAACCGATTCGCAAAACTTTTTTCATCTACTACTCTTTCAGACACCACACCTTTAGGCTCTACACTTTCCACACTTTTGAATGTGAAGTCACTGGAGAAATGGCAGAAAAAAAATGGTTTTCAAATTGCACTGAACATTACAAAGAAACCGTCGGTTGGTATCCAATTTCAAAACCTCCCAAACCTTTGTTGTTTGCCGCAAGATTAAATATTTTGCATATCCTGTTTCACAAATAAATGGAAGTTACTATGAAACTAAAATTAGAGCAACAGTAACCAGGTGACAAAAATAACAATTCTTCAGCACTAAACGATTTTTTTATTTTTTAAAACCCTCGAAGAAGCTGTCAAAATTTTTGAAATAGAAAAACAATTGATTTCCTTTTCATTACAATTCCCCACTCCAGACTGCAACCCATCGACCATTTCGTCTTTCAAAAATCGTAATATTATCAACAGGAAAATCTTCAACCAAATTCATATCATTCATAACTTCAAGAGCATCTTTGGAAACTCCAGCAGGAATATCACGATTGGCAACAGTCAAATGTGGCTGATAAGGTCTCTGATCTTTTTTTGTACAACCAGGTGCGGCTTTTAAAACTGCAGAAACAACTTTATCCCGAAGTGCTGTCCATTTATCATCATAAATAACTTTTGCAAAAATTGTTCTGTCACCAAAAGCGTCAAAATTATCAATGTGAGCATCAAACTTTAAATTTTCGGCTTCTGGCAAAACATCAGTCTCAATGGCCTGAACCAAATCTTCGGTCGTATATTCTTCAGGAAGATGGAAAGGAGGAACCAAGGTTACATGAATTGGAGTTCCATATCCAGAGTGGCAACCATAAGTCTCACTCATATAGCGACGACAATCTTCCAATGTAAGTGTAAGATCATCAGGAATCAACACACCCAAAAAATGTGTTTGCTGTGGAAAGTTTTTATTTTTATTTTTCATATTCATTCACCTTATTGTTATTGGACATCTTTAAAAATTGCAATTTTTTAGAGGTTCCCTATTATTTTATTTACGAAGGATTTTTTCCATTGTTTTTCCTTTTGCAAGTTCATCAACCAATTTATCAAGATATCTGATTTCCTGCATCAAAGGTTCCGTGATTTCTTCAACCTTGATTCCACATACAGTCCCTTTTATCATTTTTCTGTTTGGATTTAAAGATGGAGCTTTCAAAAAAAAATCACCGTAACTTAAATCACTTTGCAGAATTTTTTTTATATCATCCTTTGAATAACCTGTGAGCCAACTGGTAATTTCATCAACCTCATCACCAGTGCGATTTTTTCGTTCAGCTTTTGCTATCAGGCAGGGATAAACCTTTGAAAACAACATTCCATATATTTTTTCGTTTGCCATAAATTATTTTCCGTTATTTATTATAACAGATGTCAGAGAAATTTTATATAGTGAATTTCTATTTTTCAGCCTGATTTATTTTTTCATCCTATTTGTTATACTTTCTTAACAACAAATATCTGCAAACTTTCTTTTTATAATTTTTATATTCAGGATATTTTGAAGAAGAAATATTTTCCGCAAAAATTGAGCTTCCAATAAAAAGGACAATCAAAAGAATAACACCAATCACACTCCAGTTAAAAATCCCTGCACCGGCTGCAATTGAAAATAAATAAAATCCAACCCAAGTGCTCTGCTCACCCAAGTAGTTTGGATGACGACTGTAATTCCACAAACCAGTTGTATTGAATCCTTTGTTATATGGATGTGGAAGTTCATCAAGTTTTTTTCCTTCACCAAGCAATTTATATTTTGTACTTTGGAAATCCCACTGCTGTTTGTCGGCGATTGTCTCAAGAGTGATTGCACCAGCCATATAAACAATCGCAATAATATCAAAATAATTGAAACCTTTTGTTGAAGTCATGGAAGCAACAGATGGAAGTGTGGTCAACAAAATTAAAACGTTTTGAAAAACCGAAATGAAAAATAAATTGAACAAAGCCCATTTCCAGTGTGGTTTAAAAAATTTATTTTCCCTAAGAATAATCCATCGGTAATCTTCTTCACCAGCCCAAAACTTAATTGAGTAGGCTCCCTTTTTTGCAAAATTGTAAGTCAAACGAGCACCCCAAACAGTTGCAAGAATCGCCATGACCACAAGTCTAGGATTCATGTTTCCCTTGACCGCCACAACCCACGCATAAATCTCAGGAAGGATGCTCCACAATTTGTCCATCTGACTGTTGTTGTTAGTAATTTCACCCACCACAAAACAATAAAGCACACTGCATGCACAAATGATTCCAAGAATAATCATCGTATCAATTTGAATCTGCTGAAAAACGATTGGCATAATTATCTCCGTAAAAATTTTATCAGTAACAAAAGTTGAACTATTGTCTTGAGTCCACCATTTATTTTAGCATGACTTTGAATTGTTTACAATAATCTAGAGATGAATTATTTCTACAATAAAAATAAGACTTAAAAAAAAAATTTTCATTTTTACCCCAATCATAACAAAATCCACCGAAAGAATTTATTCTTCTATATAATTCGCTATAAAATTAAA
>JAZUEV010000357.1:0-1613 GCA_045640345.1 Treponema sp. | reverse complement strand
TTGTTTTTTATTCAATTATTTTCTTGCTCAACTTCAATTTCGGGTTTAGAATATAAATGGTTTTAATTTTTTTTGATTGAATGGAGTCATTAAAATTGCAATTCATAGAGACAACTTTGAATTGTTTGCCATTTGAATAGGAGATTTTTATGGGAATGAGATTGGTTACACGTTCTGATTTTGACGGTCTTGTTTGTGGTGCCCTGCTTTTGGAGGCTGGGATTATTGATCATTGGAAATTTGCACATCCAAAAGACCTTCAGGATGGACTTGTTGAAATTGACGAAAACGATTGTTTGGCAAATGTGCCTTATGTTCCGGGATGTGGACTTTGGTTTGACCATCACTCCAGCGAATTTGAAAGACAGCAGTTGGAAGGAAAATACAAGGGTGAAAGCCGCATAACACCTTCATGTGCAAGAATCATTTACGAATACTACGGTGGAAAAGAACGTTTCCCAAATTTTGACGACATCATGGAAGCGGTGGACAAGGTTGATTCAGGAAATCTTACAATTGATGAAATCCAGAATCCTACAGGATGGATCTTGGTTGGATTCCTTATGGACCCTCGCACAGGTCTTGGTCGTTGGAGAGAATTCTCAATACCTAACTACAAGCTTATGGAAAATTTGATGGTGGCGTGCCGTGACAAATCCACCGAAGAAATCCTTGCAAATTCCGATGTAAAAGAAAGAATCGAAGTTTATAATGAGCAGACTGAAAAATTCAAGGAGATGGTAAAAAAGCACACCCACACGGATGGAAATTTGATTGTCTCAGATTTGCGTGGAGTTGACCCAATCTACACTGGCAACCGATTTATGATTTACAGCATGTATCCTGAACAGAATATTTCTGCCTGGATTGTAAGCGGTCGTGGTGGACAGGGATGTTCAGCTGCTGTTGGATATTCAATCTTGAACAAAACCAGCAAAGTAAATGTGGGAAGCCTCATGCTTAAATATGGTGGCGGTGGACACGAAAAAGTTGGTACCTGTCAGTTTACAAATGAAAACATGGCGGAAGATTTGCCAAAGATGTTGAAAGAACTTACAGAATTGGCAAACAAATAAAAGCTTGCTAAAAATTGGAGACGTTGTATTTTCAGCGTCTCTTTTTTTAATGGCAACCAATAACAATTGCAATTATTGGAGATGCCCTAGCAATAATCTTAGTCATTTCGACTGTAGTAAAACGCAATGGAGAAATCTCAAAAAAGCGTGAGCAATTAATAGGGTTGTTAAAAAGTAATATGTGGAGATAGGGCTTGTCGAAACCTCTTATAGGGATAGAGGTGGCCTTCAAAAAAAATCCCTCGAAGATTTCTGGGACTGCTGAAAAATATAAAATTTGTCATTCCGAATTAGTTTCGGAATCTCTAAACTATTACCACGATTTAAAGAGATGCTTAAATAAATTCAGCATGACAAAATTACACTTTTTCAATAGTCTCAGATTTCCTCATGGAATAATTTGTTTTGGTTGTATCAATCTGATTCAAGATTTCCTATGTAATAAAATAATTTGACATCCATCGAATTTCATTGTAAATTTAAAGAGTCGTAAAAAAATAATTGGAGTAAATCAACATGGAAAATTTTTCGTTCTAC
>JAZUEV010000356.1:0-1654 GCA_045640345.1 Treponema sp. | reverse complement strand
ATTCAATCTTGCGAAATACTTTTGATCAAAAATTTACAAGTGGTAAAAATTATTCACATATATGGACATTTCTAAAAAAAAAATTTAGAGGCTCCAATATAGAAAATTTTATGCTGGAGGATAAAATGAAAAAAGCATTGGTTTTTATTGCAAACGGTTCAGAAGAAATCGAGACACTCTCACCTGTGGATTATCTTAGAAGAGCTGGAGTGGAAGTTGTCCTTGCATCAATCGGGGAAAGTAAAACCGTTGTGTGCTCTCACAATGTCACCGTTGTTGCTGATACAACTTTTGAGGATTTTTTGAAGCTCAATCAATTACCAGACGCTGTAGTTGTTCCAGGTGGTATGCCAGGTACAGTGAATATTGCGTCCGATTCAAAGGCCATTGATTTTATCAACAAAATGGATAAAGAAAAAAAATTGATTTGCGCCATTTGTGCAGCACCTGCATTGGTCTTGCCAAAAACAACAGTCCTTGCCGG
This sequence comes from Treponema sp., assembly GCA_045640345.1. Classification (GTDB taxonomy): domain Bacteria; phylum Spirochaetota; class Spirochaetia; order Treponematales; family Treponemataceae; genus Treponema_D. The sequence continues at coordinate 1,170 of JAZUEV010000356.1, read as the reverse complement.
TAAAAAATGGACATGCTATCCGGGAATGGAAAATGACGCTCCAGATTATAAATCAAATCATTTGGCACAACCTTTTGTGACTTGCGAAAATCTTATTACAGGTCGTGGTCCAGGTGCGGCAGAAGAATTTTCAATGGCAATCGTAAAAGCACTGATGGGTGATGAAGTTGCAAAATCAGTAAAAGAAAAAAGCGTCCAAAGATAAAAGCATCATTAAAATTAAAATTTTGCAGAACCTCAACAATCGTTAGACTAAACAAGCTGGAAATGACATTCGTTTCTGGCTTTTTTTGCAAAAATCAGTAATCTAAAATCTTACTGTCAAAAACAATGGATAATTTTCTTCGTAACCAATCCCCACATTTGCAACTTTATTAAATAAATGATAGACTATGAATTGGGGATTTTGGAGATATGATTAGGGTCACTGTTTGGAACGAATTTTTTCACGAACAAGAGTATGAGGGGATTAGACAAATCTATCCAAAGGGGATCCATGGCTGCATAAAAGACTTTCTTGAAACCAACGATGACATTGTGGTTCAGACTGTTACTTTGGATATGCCGAACCAAGGAATCACTGACGAACTTTTGCAGAACACTGATGTTCTTATTTGGTGGAGTCACGCAAAACAAGATGAAATCAATACAAAGACTGTTGATTTGGTTCAGAAGCACGTTCTTTCCGGCATGGGATTGATTGCACTTCACTCTGCTCATTTCAGTAAAATCATGCAACGACTTTTGGGCACAACCATGACCCTTCAGTGGCGAAACGACGATCAGGAAAATTTGTGGTGCATAAATCCGACCCATCCAATTGCAAAAAATATTCCTCAAAAAATCAATCTGCCAATTGAAGAAATGTACGGCGAACCGTTTGACATTCCCAAGCCTGATGAAATTATTTTTCTTGGTTGGTTCAGTGGCGGAGAAGTCTTTAGAAGTGGAGTAACTTTTTCTCGAGGATATGGGAAGATTTTTTATTTTCAACCGGGCCACGAATCTTATCCCACTTATCACATAAAAGAAATCCAGCAGATAATTACAAACGCTGTTCGATGGGCAAAAAATGATTTGCGATTGAAAGATGAACCTCAAAATGTTCATGCCATAAAAGTGGACTGAAATTTAAAAAACAAATTTTTGATAAAAATAAATTTTTTGGAG
>JAZUEV010000355.1:0-11586 GCA_045640345.1 Treponema sp. | reverse complement strand
ATTACTGGTCAGGACGGAATCACCTTGAGCGAGGCAAATGACATTATCTGGAAGAACAAGGTTAACCAGTTGCCAATCATTGATAAAAATGGAAATTTGGTTTCGCTTGTATTTAGAAAGGACTTTGATTCTGCTGCGGTTCATCCAAATGAACTTCATGATTCAAAGCAGAGATATATCGTAGGTGCTGGAATCAATACAAGAGACTATATGCAGAGAGTTCCTGCTTTGCTTGAAGCTGGTGTTGATGTGATGTGCTTGGATTCATCTGAGGGATATTCAGAATGGCAGGCACGTGCTCTTCACGATATCCATGAAAAATTTGGTAAGAATGTAAAAGTTGGTGCAGGTAATGTTGTTGACCGCGAGGGATTTATGTTCCTTGCTGAAAATGGTGCCGACTTTGTTAAAATCGGTATCGGTGGTGGTTCTATCTGTATCACTCGTGAGCAGAAGGGGATTGGTCGTGGCCAGGCGACAGCTACAATTGAAGTTGCAAAGGCCCGTGATGAATACTATGAAAAGACAGGTATCTATATTCCAATCTGTTCTGACGGTGGAATTGTTCACGACTATCATATTACTTTGGCTTTGGCTATGGGTGCCGATTTTGTTATGCTTGGTCGTTATTTTGCTCGCTTTGATGAATCACCATCCAACAAGCTTGTTATCAATGGAAATTATGTAAAAGAGTATTGGGGCGAAGGTTCAAATCGTGCTAGAAACTGGCAGAGATATGACCTTGGTGGAAAATCTGGTCTTTCTTTTGAGGAAGGTGTCGATAGTTACGTTCCTTATGCTGGACATTTGCATGACAATGTGGCTTTGACAATCAGCAAGGTTGTTCATACCATGTGCAACTGTGGTTCCTTGTCCATTGCAGAACTTCAGGAGAAGGCAAAATTGACTTTGGTTTCTGCTGTCACAATCCAGGAAAGCGCTGCACACGATGTCACAGTTAGAAACGCTTCCATTAGAGCCGAGTAAAAAGATATTGCCACTGGATTTTTGAGCATATAAAACGGTTTGCAAGTTTGGTGGCATAATGATGGAATCCTTTGGGACTTGTGTTTTTTTGACTTTGTTATGAAGAATCTAAAGTCCTTGGAAGATTTCTGTATGATGATAGAATGCTTTTTTGCGTTCAACGGTCTTCGGGTCTTAGGGCGGAGCCCTAGGAGAAGGGGAAGCGGAAAACACAACAAAGCGGAGCAAATGGCAAAGTTGGCTTTGACATTTGTGGAGCGACTTGTGGTTGAAGCGGGGGGAAGACTTTCCCCTCACTATTATTGTTATAAATCCAAGCCATTTTGGAGGATATAAATGAAGGTTGTTGTCATTGGAGCCCAGTGGGGAGACGAAGGAAAAGGTAAGATTGTTGATTACCTTGCAGAAGATGCTCAGTATGTGGTGCGCTATTCAGGTGGACCAAACGCTGGACACACAATAGTTGTGGATGGAAAGCAGTATGCCCTGCACCAGGTTCCAAGTGGAATCCTTTATCCAAACAAAAAAGTTTATTTGGGAGCTGGAATGGTTATTGATCCAGAGGCTCTTTTTAATGAACTTCAGATGTTGAAGGACAACGGAATTGATTGGGAAGGTCGTGTGTTTATTTCTGACAGAGCACATTTGATTTTGCCAAAGTATCGCCAGATGGACAAGGATCGTGATGCCGCTCGTCCAAGACCAATTGGTACTACAGGTCGTGGAATTGGTATCGCTTATGGTGAAAAATCCAACCGTGATGGTTTGCGTCTTGCAGATTTGGATTGGAATGAAAAAATGTCCGAATACACTGGTGAAGACAAGGAGTATCTGGATAAATATAAGGACAGACTTTTGTCCATGCGTGTTGATTTGACGGCAGAGATGTGGAAGAATAAGGATGCCAACATTTTGTTTGAAGGTGCCCAGGGTGCTATGTTGGACATTGATTCTGGTACTTATCCTTATGTTAGTTCTGGTCCATCCTGTGCTGCTGGTGCCGCTGTTGGTACTGGTATTGGTCCACATGATTTGGATACTATCGTCGGTGTGTTCAAGGCTTATGAAACAAGGGTCGGTAATGGTCCAATGCCTTCTGAATTTGATGCAGAAAGTGAAGGAGAACTTTGTGAGTATGTCCGCAACACTGGTCACGAATTTGGTGTAACAACTGGTCGTCCTAGAAGATGTGGATATTTGGACTTGGTTGCCCTTAGATATGCTTGTCGTGTGAACAGCTTGGACGGTTTGGTTTTGACTCACCTTGATATTTATGACGACATGGATGAAATCGAAGCTTGTGTCGCCTATGGCATTGGTGGAAAGATTGTTACAGATTTCCCTGCAAATGTTGATGCCATGAACAAGGCTAAACCAATCTTGGAAAAATTCAAGGGATGGAAAACTTCTCTCAGAGAATGTAAGTCTTATGACAAGCTCCCAGCAAACGCAAAGAATTATATCGAATTTATTGAAGACTTTACCGCAACTCCTGTTACTATTGTTTCAGTAGGAAGTGACCGTGAGGAGACTTTTATCCGTGCAAATCCATGGACAAAGGATTCCGCAAAGTCTCTCCGCAAATAATGTGGTCTTACATCGAGGGGAAAAGCACAACGGCATCTTTGGTGCCACAATAACCGATATGACTGAATCGTTAGTTGTTTTTTGACTAGCGATTCGGTAGGTTTGCAGTCTGTTTCTGTTGGGTGGGGACAGACTGCTTTTTTATTTTAAAATCCAATCCATCGATTCGAAATCGTCCACGAAAGTGTTTTTTGAACTTGCAAAATTTGTTAATTTGAAGGATAATTTAAGCATGAAGAAGTTTTTTTTGATTATGTCGGTCGTTTTTTTGACCTTTGTTTCTTGTGCATCTGATAAAAAAGTATACAGCATTGAAAAGGCTCCCAAAATTTTGGACGCTGGTTTTTCTAAGGTTTTTAAAAATGAAAAGGTTGTTTCCCTGAAATCCGTTGCTGCTGGGGAAACTGTTTATATGTATGTGGCTGTGAAAGATTCTGAATTTGATGCGGAGAAATTGATTGTCACTGCAAAACATGAGGGCATGGAAGATGATGGGCAGACCATTTATTTTAATAGAAACGGTGGGGAGCAGTTTTATTATGCCGTGGAAGTTTCTTTCAAGGAAAAGGGGCTCTGGGATTTTGATTTTGAAGTCTATGACAAATCTGGAAAAAAGAGCAACTGTTTTAGAACGGATTTGATGGTTGAATGAGTTTTTAGGAGATGATTTTTTTTGAAAGGTCCCATTGGTTTGGGGCTTTTTTTATTTTTAAATTTTTTTCACTTTTTTTGCAAATTCAGGGCGGATTTTGATTTTTTAAGCACGACGCAAGCCTTCTGCGAAGTCTTGCTAACGAGTTTTTGCTTTGCCACCAAAGGGTGTCAATTTTTTGCTCTGCAAAAAAACGTAAAAACTCGTAATGATTGATTCAAAAATTTTTTTTATATTTTTTCACTTTTTTTGCAATTTTAGGGCGGATTTTGATTTTTAAAGTACATATATATAGTGAGGGGCAAAATAGATTTTTGACATGGGGACGAGAAATTTCAAAGTGGCAAGATTTTACCTCCTGTTTGTTGGAAATCTTTTTTGCTCCTTGCTTTATGAAGTCTCTAATAGATAAAGGACAATCACAAGTTGTTTTTAGAGATGCAATATTCATTGAAAATTTTATGGGGATTATATATGAAGATTTTTAGTTTTTCGCCATTTGGTTATGAGGGGTCTTTGGTAAGTGTGGAAGTCGATTTGCGTCGTGGCATTCCCGCTATTGATTTGGTTGGACTTGCCGATGGAGCGGTAAAGGAAAGTCGTGAACGTATGAGGTCAGCCATTAGAAATAGTGGACTTGATTTTCCACCTGAGAGGGTTCTTATAAGTTTATCTCCAGCGGACTTGAAAAAAGAAGGTGCAGGATTTGATTTGGCTATAGCATTGTCTGTTTTGGCGGCAAAAAAAATGTCAGAAGAAAATGATAATGAGGAATCGGATGATAATTCGACTGACCTTGGTGACGAGAAAAACAGTCGTCCGCAAAAAGAAATGGCTCAGGAATCGATTTTGGTTATGGGAGAACTGGAACTTAATGGAAAAGTCCGACCTGTGCGAGGTATACACGCTGCTGTGAGCACTGCAAAATCTTGTGGCATTTCCTTGTGCATTGTTCCAAAAGGGAATGTGGAAGAAGCGATGGAGATTTTGGGGATGAAAGTTTTTGGTGCTGATAATTTGAAGGATGCTTTTTTTGCAATGGACAATCCTGAAAAATTTCTCCAGGGAAATCTTTTTGACCATGAAAATCTGTCGAATCTGCCTGAGGGGTCTGTTGAAATTGATGGTGTGTTTTTTCCGCCTGAAGAAGAGGATTTTAATTTCAACCAGATAAAAAATCAGGACTATCTTTTGAGAGGACTACAGATTGCGGCTGCAGGTGGACATAATATTCTGGCATTTGGAGCGCCTGGGTGTGGAAAAACTTTGTCGTTGCAGCACTTTGGAAATTTGCAGCCACTATTGACAATGGAAGAAGCTATCCCCGTGACCCGAATTTATTCTATCGCAGGACTTTTGCAACCAGGAATCCCTTTGCAGAGAAAAGCTCCATTCAGACAACCACATCAGACTGCAACCATAGAAGGAATGTGCGGTGGTGGATATCATTGTAGTCCTGGGGAAATCTCTTTGGCTCATAATGGTGCACTTTTTTTGGATGAGGCAGCTGAGTTCAAGACATCGGTTTTGCAGATGCTTCGAGTGCCTTTGGAAAGTAGGTCCGTTACCCTTAGTCGAGCAGGTCGGTCAACAGTTTTTCCTGCCAATTTCCAACTTCTTTTGGCGACTAACCCTTGTCCTTGTGGATACTTTGGTTCAAAAGAAAAAATCTGTCTTTGTTCAGCTAAATCGGTTGAACTGTATTGGAGAAAATTTTCTGGCCCCTTGCTTGATAGGATCGACATTCGGATAAGGGTTGAAAAAAAGGACGACAGTGTTTTGGCAAAATCCACTTATGATTTACGACTGGGAATTGCTAAAGCGGTTTCAATCCAAAGAAAAAGACAGGGAAAAAAGAACAGCATCCTGACACCTGGAGAGATTTTTGATTACTGCAAAACCACGGAGGAAGCAAAAACGATTTTGGATAAGGCTGCGGATAGGGAACAGTTTTCGCAAAGGGCGATAGGTTCCTGCCTGAAACTTGGTCGAACAATAGCTGATATGGATGGAAAAGATTTGATTGATGAAGAATCGATTTTGGAGGCCATATCTTATAGGACAACGGAATTGGGCATCTCCGCTTTGTAGGTGGAAATTGAAAAGCAATAAAAAAACCAGCTAGAAAAATCTAACTGGTTAATCAGTGCCGGCACTGAGACTTGAACTCAGACGCTTTTGAAGGCAAAGGATTTTGAGTCCTTCGTGTCTACCATTCCACCATGCCGGCGTTTGATGATTTAACTATATCAAAAGTTAGAAACTTGTGCAATAGGTAAATCGAAAATTTATTAAAAAAATTTAATTTTTTTTGGAGATGGTTCATAAAATGGAAGAAAACTGCTATAATTACATGGTCGATTTGGTCAAAAATCTTAGCAATCAGGCCTCTTATCTTTTGGGGACATCCCTTGTTGAAAGTTCGCTGGAACATGACTATAATCAGAAAAAAAAATCAACTAAAATCAAGAGGAAAGAATCCATGGATAGAACTCCCGAAGAGGTTTTGAAATCGGTTTTTGGGTATGACAGTTTTAGACCCATGCAAAGAGAGGTTATACAAAATGTCTTGGACGGTCGGGACACTGTTGCTGTTATGCCAACTGGCGGTGGAAAATCTATCTGCTATCAAGTGCCGGCACTTTTGTTAAGCGGAATAACTTTGGTTATTTCTCCTCTTATCTCTCTTATGCAGGACCAGGTTTATCAGTTGGAGTCCTTGGGTATTCCGTCGGCTTTTTTGAATTCATCTTTGGAATGGGCTGATTATCTGGATACTTGCGATTTAATTCGCCGTGGAAAAATCAAGTTGCTTTACATCTCTCCCGAAGGTTTGAACACTCATCGAATGTTGGATCTTTTGCAAAATGAAAATGTTCACGTGGATTGCATAACAATTGATGAAGCTCACTGCATTAGTGAGTGGGGACATGATTTTCGTCCTGATTATATGGAGATTTCCAACGCAAGAAAAATGTTTCCCAAAGCTGTGTGTCTTGCCTTGACCGCAACTGCCACGACTTTTGTTCAGAATGATATTGCCAGACTTTTGAATATGGAAGAACCTGCGATTTTGGTGTCCAGTTTCAATCGTCCAAATCTTTATATGGAAGTCCGTCGTAAAAATAATTCCGTTGCCCAGGTGATGGAGTTTTTGAATCAGCACAAAGGTCAAAGTGGAATCATCTATTGTATGTCCCGAAAACATGTGGACCAGCTTTATGAATTGTTGAGGCAAAACAATTTTAGTGTCCTGAATTATCACGCTGGACTTTCTGATAATGTCCGTACGAATAACCAAAAAGATTTTATCCAGGGACGGGTAGATATTATGGTTGCAACGGTTGCTTTTGGGATGGGCATTAATAAACCCGACGTTAGGTTTGTTGTCCATTTTGATTTGCCAAAGTCCATTGAACAATATTATCAGGAAATTGGTCGAGCGGGGAGGGATGGTTTGAATGCCTACGCGCTTTTGCTTTACAATTCGGGAGATATCCATCGCATAAAATATTTATTTCAGGAAAAGGTTGATTCATCCAAGGACGAAAGACTTTTGCAGGCTATGGTTAATTATGCGGAAACTCATTCCTGTAGGCGACAGTTTTTGTTGTCATACTTTGGTGAACATTATGACCCGAACAGCATTGAAAATCCAGAGATATGTTGTTGTGACTGTTGTTCCAGAGGTGACGTGACCTATGATATGACTTTACATTCTCAAAAATATATGTCCTGCGTGATTCGTACAAAACAGCGATATGGGGCTGCCTATGTTATTGATGTTTTGATGGGCTCCAAATCTCAAAGGGTCATGGACAATGGGGACAATAATTTAAGCACTTGGGGAATTGGAAAAGATTTGTCTAGGCATGATTGGTTTGAACTGAACTCTTGTCTTTTGGATGCCGGATATTTGCAAAAGGAGGATGAATACAATACAATTTCCGTCACAAATTTGGGATATCAAATGTTGAGGGAAAGACGACAGATAATGTTGCCTGTACAGTTGCCAAGTAAAAAATACACAAACGAAAGAAGACAAAAAAAGGCAAGTGGATATTTGCTGGATGAAAACGATGAAGTTGGAATTAGCATCGCCGAGGACTTGAGGAATTGGAGACGAAATCTTGCTGAAGAAATCAAGATTCCTCCTTATGCGATTTTTAACGACAGGACGATGCTTGATATTGCTGTCAAAAAACCAAAAAACACGGACGAACTTTTGGACTGTATCGGTATTGGAGAAACAAAGGCCGCAAAATATGGTGAAGCAATTCTAAAAATTGTTGATGACAATCTATAATTTTGGGGAAGCACTAATAAAAGAGATCCCGAAACGAGTTCGGGATGACAGATTTTTATCAAGGCCGTCATGCTGAACTTGATTCAGCATCTCTTAATCAACAGTCACGTTGGTTGATATTGAGATCCCGAATTGAATTCAGAATGACGGTATGAATTTTCTTGTTGGACAGCCTCTAATCCTAATTGAATTTAAATTCCTTGAAATCAAAGTTTGAACCTGGGAGGAAAATGAAACTGACTTTTGTTGCTCCTTCAAGTCCTTGGAGGTTGAAAGTCTTTGTTTCGTATCCATCGGTTTTTTCAAAGTCCAAAATCTGAACAAGGTTTTTTCCATCGGCATCGGTGAACTTTACATGGATAGTGTTGTCCACATGAGAGAATCCACAGATGGAGATTGATGATGCAGACTTCTTTCCAAAATCCATATTCAGGAATTCCAAAACTACATTGTTTCCAATACCAGTGATTGCGTCAGACTCTTTTTTGAATGTGTCACCCACAACTGAATTACAGTCCAAGGCATTGAGTTTTGCAAAAGCTTTATTACTCTTTTCAAAAACAAATCCCTGCAGCGACAAGAAAGATTTGAACACAAATGAAATAGTATGAACTCCAAACAATCGTCGTGGCAAAACATAAGTGTTGGACTGGTATGTATTGTAAATGGACTTTGCAGAATAATGACAGTCCATCAATTTGCATCCAGTTCCGTCGTCAAGATTTCCATCCCAAATTTCAAAATCCAATTCGTTGTCAAAAGAGAAAATTGGAGTTGAGAAAGTGTCGGCACCGTTGCGTCCAAAATCAACTTTATCAAAAGAGAACCAAGTTCGATAAGTCTGAGTTGTAAGTCCTCCAAGGAAACTCAAATTGATAGGTTCCAAAGATGTGGAGCATTTGCAACATTCGATTAATGCAAATGGATTTCTTGTGGCACGACCGATTCCCGCTACACTGAATTCCAGTTCGCTGATTATTTCTGTGTAAGGACTTTTGTTTGCTGCTGTACAACTGAGTCTGAATTCTCCATCGCTTGATGCTGTGACTGTAGCAATTTCTCCGTCTGGTGTTTTTTCAAATTCAACAGTCGCGCAATCACTAGGAACTCCTTCCAACATCATCGGTGTCCATTTTATATTTTTGTCCGTAGCATTTTCAGGATGGATAATTGCTTGTACTTTTGCAGTTTTGTTTGACAATCCCAAATCCCTTGAGTCTGTGCAAATCAAATCAATTTTTCGAATCGGAATTTCTTTGTTTTCCACATCCAAAATTTTTCCAGACAGAGATGCGGATTCAGTTTCATCAAATTTTCCATTTTTAAAAACCAAGACAGAAGATTCAAGTCCGTTGGATGCGACAGTGATTTTAAAATCGGAGTTTTCATTTTTTCCACGAACCATAGCCAGCAGTCTGTTTCCAAAAAGTTTGCGACTGATTTTTTTACCGTCGGAACTTCTGAATTGTTCATAGTCAGTGGAATCACCATTGTCCGCACCAAGCAAAACAGCGTTTCCATCGACTGTGATTTCCATTCGGCTTCTGGAATTTTCAACTGGATTTTTATCAGCATCGATCGTGGCTAAATCAATAAAATATAATCCACCGGTAGATTCTTTTTCGACTTTTGAGACAATCGTTTTTGCATCGCCAAAAGATTTTTTTTCTTCACGACAGATTTCTTTTCCATTGTCATCATAGGCGACGGCGACAAGATTTCCTTTTTCATAAATCACATCTGTCCAAGCGGCTGCAAGTTCCTGACCTTTTTCCAAATCAATTGTTTTTTTGCCCAAAGATTTTCCATTCAAAAACAGTTCAAGATTTTTGCAGTTGGAATAAACTCTGACATCAATTTTTTGTCCCACATTAAAATCCCAGTAAGGCAAAAGATGGACAAAAGGAGATGCTTTTTTATTCCACATGGATTTGTACATATAGAAAGTGTCTTTTGGAAATCCCGCCAAATCGATTTGACCGAAATAAGAATTTTTTGTGAAGTAAGGAGTAGGCTCACCGATGTAGTCCCAGCCTGTCCAAATATATTGTCCCAAACTGTAGTCTGTGTCACGCTCGGTTGTCAAAACAAAATCCGTGCTTCTTGCTCCCCAACTGGTTGTGCAGTTACCAAGACATGAACATTGATTGTCCCCAAATGTCAACATACGATTGGACAATGGAAAATGATAAATGTTTCTGGACTGGACAGTGCTTGAAGTTTCGCTTCCGTAGATTTTCCATCCAGGATTTTTTTCGTGGTGATTTGGATAAAGTCTTTCCAGGTAATTGTAACCAACCAAGTCGATTTCGTTTGCACAATTTTGAGCGCCTTCCCATTCCATATAATTGGAACCGATTGTCACTGCTCCATTTTTTTCGGGGTCGAACTTTTTGCAAATCTCTCTCAAATCTTTTGTGATTTCAAAACCGTTTCCAGAATGTGTGTCGTAGATTTCATTTCCAACGCTCCACATAATAAGCGATGGATGATTTCTGTTGCGACGGACTTGTGCCGCTGTATCCTGGGTGTGATATTCAACAAAATAGTTTCCATAATCGTAAGTGGTTTTTGGTTTTTCCCACATATCATAAAATTCACAGTTGATAAAAATTCCCATGCGGTCGGCGAGATTTAAATATTCAGAGTCCTGTGGATTGTGGGCGGTTCTAATTGAATTGACACCCATTTCTTTGAGACGCAAAAATTTTCTTCGGACTGCTACCAAATCAAATGCAGCTCCCAAAAGTCCCAAATCGTGGTGCTCGCAAACTCCGTTGATTTTTATATGCTTTCCATTTACGAACATACCCTTGTTGTTATCAAAAACCACATCCTTGAATCCAACCTGGGTTTCCAGACTGTCAATCAATTCTCCGTCTTTTTTTAGACTTGTTTTCAGGATATAGACATTTGGATTTTCATTGTCCCACAATTTTGGAGACTTAACGGTGGCGGTAAATTTTGACACTGTGATTTTTTCATCAACATCAAAACACTCTCCCATTTTTGGTTGAAGGATTTTTTCGTTGCTGATTTTTTCTGAACCGTTTTCCAGATTCAAAATACTTCCGTCGGCGAATATCAATTTATGATTGACTGTTATTCCTTCTGCCGGTCCTGAAATTTCTGTCTGGATTGACACATTCCAATTTCCTTCAAAATTATTTTTTTCGGAAGGACGGGACACAAAATAAATTCCGTCGCTGGCGATTCTTGCGGCATTTGTTTTTATAAATTCAACATCCCTAAAAATTCCGGCCCCTGAATACCATCGTGTGTTTGGATTTTGATAGACAGAAATCAACTGGATTGTGTTTTTTCCATTTTGGACAAAAGGAGTGATTTCAAATTCGACAGTGGAATAACCATATTTCCAGTCCCCTGCAAATTTTCCATTTACCCAGATGGCCCAGTTCATGTATACGGCACCAAAGCGAATAAAAAATCTTTCGTTCTTGGCAGGGGTCAAATCAAAATCTTTTTTATAAAACCCAACGGAGTTTTCGTATAAATTTTGTGTGTCAAAAATCATCCAGTCGTGGGGAACAGTTACTGCCTCAAAACAAGAGTCTCCAGGAAATTTTTCAAGAAAATCTTTTGGACTATAAATTTTTGGCTTTCCATTTTCTTCTTGATTTTCGATATGTAGTTTTGCAAATTCCCAACCACTGTTAAACAATTCACGCATAAGTGTCTCCATAAAAATCGTTGGACATCCTGAAAATTGTTTTTAAAATGTCCTATTTTAAGGATACTTTGCGAATAAACAATTTTCAACTGTAATTTTTTGAGGTTTTGTCATTAAATTTTCTATGGCCAATTGTTCTCAGTAAATAATCGGGAGAATGTCGAAAAAAAATTGTCATTTCGACTGGAGGAAGCGAAGCTGAGGGAATGGAGAAATCTAAAAACAAAGGTCATATCTGAGATTTCTCCACTACGGTCGAAATGACAGGTTCCAAGGGGGGGGGGCGTTCCGACAAAATCAACCAAGAGAGACTGTTAATCGAGGGAAGCTGGAGTAAATTCAGCATGGCAATCTCATTTACAT
>JAZUEV010000354.1:0-3699 GCA_045640345.1 Treponema sp. | reverse complement strand
CAAATATCCGAGGACACTTTTAAGATTTGGAGAAATATAAATTATAGAAATTCCTTTGCTCCCTTAATAATTGGTAAAATTGAACAAAGCAATGATATTTGTAAAATTCATGTCAAGACAAGAATGACTATTTTTGTAATTGTTTTTGTTTCCATTTGGCTTTCAGGTGTAACGTTAGCATGTCTGATAACACCTTTCGTAGGATTGTCTATGCCATCTGCTCTTATTCCTTACATGATGCTTATAATTGGTGGTTTAATAATGTTTCTGCCTAAAAGAATGGAAGAAAAAATTGCAAAGGAAAAATTGGAAAAGTTGTTGAAATAAAATTTTAATTATGATAAATCGAAAAAAAATAAGGGGAATCTCCGAAAATTATAATCTTCAGAGTGGTCCACAAAAATGTGCTTACTTGATTTTATTAATGGAATAGCGTATAACCGATTGAATATTGTACGATACAAATTCTGGGACTTTTAATAATAGCGTGTAACCGATTATATTATACGATACAAATTTTAGGATGGTTAATAATATCGTATATCCGATTGTTTATTTTAAGACATTGGTAGGTGGGCAAAACTAACAACCGGTCGTTAGTTTAAATCGCCCCCTATGTGTTTCGTTGCTATGGTTAATCGGTCATCCTGCTATCACCAACCAAGCCCCCCAACAAGTGTCATCGCTATGGTTAATCGGACATTGTGCTATCACCAACCAAGCCCCCAAACAAGTGTCATCGCTATGGTTAATCGGTCATTGTGCTATCACCAACCATCCCACCAACAAGTGTTATCGCTATGGTTAATCGGACATTGTGCTATCACCAACCATCCCCCCAACAAGTGTCATAGCTATGATTAATCGGTCATCCAGCTATCACCAACCAAGCCCACCAACAAGTGTCATCGCTATGATTAAATTGAATTTTTTTTTACTATATCACCAGACGATAGACTTGATGTATATACTGTTCTCATAAGGAAGAAAGTTAAATTTTTTGAAAAAAAGTTTTCAGAAAATTTGACTCGTGAAAAAATTGTTTCTAAATTAATAATCCACCCCAAACGGAAACGGATAAGGGATGAAAAGTTCATTGACATTGCAAGGGAAGGTCGGAAGTAGCAAGTAGGCCCGTTCGAAGAAACGAGTGCGCGAAAAGGCTGACAGGGAATCACTACCTGGCGAAAAATACAGATGAATATTTGGAATTTGGTTTAATGATTTTGAGTCGTTCGGCTCTTATGGGAACCTCTAAAATTTGCAGTGTTTAGAGATGTCCTTTTATTTAGCAAATCTTGATCAGTGGGCAAGAAGGAAGGTGAAATATGTTGGGAAACGCTCTTATGAAAGTTCACAGTTGCACAGAAAACGACGCATTGTCTTTGGCGTACTATCTTTATCAGATGTGCGTGGATGTTTATGATTTTGAATCACACAAGGAATGTCAGATTTTGTACAATGCCTTGGTTGATAGATTGGACTTAGGAAAACATGCAGATTCTGTGTTGAATGTTTTGCTTTATAAACTTGAGAATACAAAAAAACTGACCCCATTTAATGTGAATGAAAGATATAGACATCCTTTTGCGACAAGAAAAAAACTCAAAGTAAACTACAGAGAGGACGACAGCATCTTTAGTAACTGTGGTGAATGGGATTCCAACACACAAAGAGACATCAATCTGATTCGTGTACTGTTTTGTTCAAATAAAAATGATTTTGCAAGAGTCGTGTCTCTTACATTTTTTACAAAACCCGGCAGCTTTGATGATAGGACTGTTGCATTGCCAAACAAAATTCCTGTTCCAAAAAAAATCAAAAATGCTGTTGATGATGTTAGTTCAGTACAGTTTGCGATTGACACTCTTAAACTCAGCGATGATGAAGCAAAGATTCTGCAAGTCGCTTTCCGTATGCATAGTGTCTCGGAAATGTATTCAGTGTGCAATGATTTTTTTCACAGCAATATTATAACTCGCTCCGATGTATATTCAAAATGTATTGGAAAAAGTCAGAAGGAAATTCGGTTGCTGCTTAAAAAGGATCAAAAACTCAAGGCCTATGGATTGATTAATTCCGATGGAGACATGGATGAGGATGCAATGGACGCTATCTATGAAAAGGATATGCGACTGTATTTTGCGGACATTGTTAAAAATGAAAAATCCATAAAAGCGTACAATCCAAATTCATTCAGTGTGCCGGAAGAACAAACCGATATTGCTGTCCAACTTTTAAAAAGCAAAAACGCCTGCAACATTTTATTGTATGGAGCACCTGGTTCTGGAAAAACTGAGTATGCAAAATCATTAGTCAAACAGTCTGGTCTGAAGATGGTGAGTTACAAAAACGAACTTGAAGTTGGTGAAAAAAACAATGACGATGTTGTTGTAAAGGCATTGAGTCGTCTTAACTGTTATCTGTCACTGAAAAAAGATGATTCGATTCTTGTAATTGATGAAGCCGAGAATATTCTTCAGACAAAAGAGTTCAGTTTATTTGGGACGCAGCTCAGTTCGTCTCAGAAGGGAACCGTCAATAAGATGTTGGAAAACTCCGAGAACAAATGTATTTATGTTGTGAACTACACACATGAGATGGACGAAAGCACACTCAGACGATTTACCTATAGCATCAAGTTTCAGTCCATGCCAAAGGATACCATTCGGTCCATTGCGGCAGGAAAACTCAAGTCCTTGAATTTGTCTTCAATCCTTAAGAATGACATCCTTGACATGTGTGGAAAATACAAAATTACAGGAGCCTCCGTGGATAATGTTGTTAAGGCAATCAGTTCTTTGGATTACCAAAAAGGTAATGAAGACAAGATTCGCAGGGATATTAGATTGGTGCTTGAGGCTAATTCGTCGCTCCTTAACGGAAAAAAGAAAATGCGTGATGCAGTCAAGAAGTCCTATGATTTGTCCGTGCTGAATACATCAATAGATTCCTACGAGATTGTTGAAATGCTCAAAAACTATGAAATCTATAAAAAGGAAAATCAGGATGAAGATTCGACAGAAGGGGTCCGCATGCTTTTCTATGGACTTTCCGGAACTGGTAAGACGGAGCTTGCTAGATATATTTCCACTGTTCTGGGTAAACCTCTTTTGCTTAAACGGTGTTCAGATTTGCTTGGTTCTTATGTTGGTCAAACGGAACGAGCGATTGCCAATGCTTTTGATGAAGCGGAAGATACTGATTCGATACTGTTGTTTGATGAAGCTGATTCTTTTTTTGCTGACAGAGCTGATGCAAAACAGTCTTGGGAACGAACTCAGGTTAACGAATTTCTTACCCAGATGGAAGAATTTAGTGGCATCTGTATTTGCACAACCAACTTGCGAAAAATTATGGATCCTGCAGCACTTAGAAGATTCCATATCATCAGTGAGTTTAAAGCATTGAATGAAGATGGTGTTGAAACTTTGCTCGAAAGTTTTTTTGGAAATTACAAGTTCAGCGAAGAACAGATAAAATCTTTGACAAGACGCAACACAGTAACTCCTGGGGACTTTGGTTCATTGAAAAGTAAAATTCGTTTCGTTCCAAAAGATAGATTGAATTCTGAATATGTGATAAATGAATTGATCAAGATTCAGGATGAAAAAAGAATAAACGGTGGTGGCCAAATCGGATTTGTTTCTTGACTTCGTTCTGATGGAGTATCATTACAAAAGTCATCACGACTGGAGT
>JAZUEV010000353.1:0-2547 GCA_045640345.1 Treponema sp. | reverse complement strand
GTCCCAGATAGAATCGCGGAACCTTCATTCAAGGGGTGCCATGCTACAGCTCAAGCCTTGGTTGGTCCAGATACAATTCCGTTATGGGATTTTGTTAAAGAATTGAACTAGCATCTGGTATTATTAAATTTTATGGAATTTGATGAATTTATTAATACCAGTTTCAGAAGGAAATTTTTGAATTTTGGAATATCCCATTCCGGATGATTTGGAGTTTATATGTATTCAAAAGCTACTTTGGATTTTTATAATGAAAATGTTTATTCTTTTGTTGAATCGACACGGAATGTTGATTTTAGCTTCACTCAAAAAAAATTTGTGTCTGAATTGAAATCGGTTTTTCAAAAAGATGTAGAAGAAATTTCATTATTGGATTTTGGATGCGGCTCAGGTAGAGATTTAAAATTTTTTTCGGAATATGGATTTAATGTAGATGCTTTGGATGGTTCTGAGGAATTATGCAGAGAAGCTTTTGAATTTACTGGAATTAAAGTTCAGAAAGTTTTGTTTCAGGATTGGGTTCCACAAAAAAAATATAATGGTATATGGGCCTGCTCTTCGATTCTTCACTTGTGTCGAAACGATTTGATGGTAGTCTTAAAAAAAATATGTGATGGACTTTCTGAAAAAGGTGTCCTTTATACATCATTCAAATACGGTGATTTTGAAGGCGAAAGAAATGGTAGATATTTTGTTGATTTTACGGAACAAAGTTTTGATGATTTACTTCTTGAAATAAATTGTTTTGATAAAATAGAATCGTGGATTTCTTCGGATGTGAGAAAAAATCGGGAAAATGAAAAATGGCTGAATCTATTGTTGCAGAAGAAATAGGTAGCAATACATCTACTGGCGGAGATTTATTTTCAAGACAACTGTATTCTCAAATTATTAGAAGCATTCAGACTGCTGTGTCGATAGATATAATTGTTGCTTTTTTGATGGAGAGTGGAATAAATCTTTTGAAGCAAGAATTAAAATCCGCTGTCGATAGGGGAGTTAAGGTTCGAATACTTACAGGTAATTATTTAGGAATTACACAACCTGTTGCTCTTCAAATTATAAAACGAGAATTTGGTCAAAACGTTGACTTGAGATTTTATAATGACAAGGGACGTTCTTTTCATCCCAAGGCTTATTTTTTTCATTACGAAAAATTTTCAGAAGTATATGTGGGGTCGTCCAATATATCTTATAGTGCAATGAAAAATGGAATTGAATGGAATTACAAATTGAATAGCAATCTGGATGGAACGGCGTTCAAAGAATTTTATTCAACATTTGAAGACCTTTTTTATAATCATTCGATTATCATTGACGATAATGTTCTTGCTGAATATAAAAAATCTTGGAGACGACCTGCTGTTCAAAAAGATATTGAAAAAATTGAAACTGAAAACAATAATGAATTTAAAATGCCTGCGGTATTTCAACCAAGGGGACCGCAAATTGAAGCTTTATATGCGCTACAAGATTCGAGAGCGGAAGGAGCGACAAAGGCTTTGATTCATGCTGCGACTGGAATTGGAAAAACATATTTGGCTGCATTTGATTCTCGAAATTATAAAAAAATTCTTTTTGTTGCGCACAAGGAAGAAATCCTAATTCAAGCGGCAGAATCTTTCAAAAATGTTAGAGCAACAAATGATATTGGATTTTTCAACGGAAAACAAAAGGATACAAAAAACTCATTGATATTTGCATCTGTCAATACTCTTGGGAAAAAAGATTATTTAAATCAGAAATATTTTTCTAGGGACAATTTTGATTATATTGTTATTGATGAATTTCATCATGCAGTAAATAATGCATACAAAAACATTATTGAATATTTTAATCCAAAATTTCTTTTGGGACTTACAGCTACGCCAGATAGAATGGACGGAAAAAACATTTATCAGTTGTGCGATTACAACGTCCCTTATGAACTCAGCTTAAAAGAGGCAATCAATCAAGGGGTTTTGGTTCCATTTCATTATTACGGAATTTTTGATGATACTGATTATTCCCATATAAAATTTCATCTGGGACATTATGACGAAGAATCATTAAATGTGGCTTATATCAATAACTATAAACGTTCGATTTTAATTTTCAAGCAATATAAAAAATATAAGTCCGCCAGTGCATTGGGATTTTGTGCTTCAAGAAAACATGCTGAATATATGGCGAAATTTTTTTCGGAAAATGGAGTTCCATCGTTAGCAGTTTACAGTGGAGCGGATGGGGAGTATTCAGAAAATAGAAAAACTGCAATTGAATTATTGAAAGAAAAAAAAATAAATGTGATTTTCTCTGTGGATATGTTCAACGAAGGTCTAGATATTCCGGATGTTGATATGGTTCTTTTTTTGCGCCCCACGGAATCTCCTGTTGTTTTTCTTCAGCAATTGGGACGAGGCTTACGAAAATCAAAAGAAAAATCATATCTCAATGTTTTGGATTTTATTGGAAATTATGCGATGGCAAGCAAACTTCCTTCTTTGTTAAATGGTGAAGGAAAATCATTTTCTAAGAATAACCAAGTTGAATATCCTGAAGATTGTA
>JAZUEV010000352.1:0-2779 GCA_045640345.1 Treponema sp. | reverse complement strand
AACCGCGTGATTTACAAAGTTCACGAGCAGCGTTCAATCCTTCTTCACCTTCAGCAAAACCATATTCTTTAAGAGCCTTATTCACCTGTGGAATACGACCTGCATAATCTTCAAACAATGCCATAATTATTTCCTCCGTATCCCTAAACTATTCTTTTCTTGGGTCGATAAGACGAACCATACCCTGATCAGCTGTTACACGACCATAGTGTGTACGAGCGCCTTCGATAGCTTCCTGAGCTGGTTTTCCAGCTTTGAGAGCGTCCATCAATTTACCGAAGTTGATACAGTTGTAACCGATAATCTGTCCGTCCTTGTCAACAGCACAAGTCTCAACGTAACCTTCTGTCATTTCGAGGTAGCGAGGACCAGTCTTGCGAGTAGCGAACATTGTACCAACCTGAGAGCGGAGGTTCTTTCCCAAATCTTCCAAAGAAGCACCAACCTTAAGTCCGCCTTCTGAGTAAGCTAACTGTGTGCGTCCGTAAACAATCTGCATGAAAAGTTCGCGCATAGCTGTGTTGATAGCATCACAAACCAAGTCTGTGTTCAATGCTTCCAACAAAGTCTTTCCGATGAGGATTTCAGAAGCCATAGCTGCTGAGTGTGTCATACCGGAACAACCGATTGTTTCAACGAGAGCTTCTTCGATGATACCGTCTTTAACGTTCAAAGAAAGCTTACATGCTCCCTGCTGTGGTGCACACCAACCGATACCGTGTGTAAATCCAGAAACATCTTCAATTTTCTTTACCTGAACCCATTTTCCTTCTTCTGGAATTGGAGCAGGTCCATGATATGCGCCCTTAGCCAAAGGACACATGTGTTCTACTTCTGCAGTGTAGACCATAAGGATCTCCTATAATGGTGAAATTTCACAACCGATTCATCAAAATCTGATTTTCTGCAACAAATCTATTTGAAACGGCTCTTTTATTATAGCACTATTTCTAGCTTTAATCAACGGACACTATATGAGAGTCTCTAAAAATTATACGTCATTTGTAAAAGTATGGGAGTTTCTAGAAATTGCAATTTTTAAAGGTGCCCAATAATTCTAAGGTGAATAAAATAGAATTCCTTGAAAATCTGGTATTAAAAAATCTTGTTATTTTTGCAAAATTTGATAATACCAGATAGGGACATGCTAAAAATGTTTTTATCGGTAGTGGTCACTGAAAAATCTGTTCCGTCATGCTGAATTTATTTCAGCATCTTTTGATTAACAATCTCATCTGGTTGATTTTGAGATTCATAAATGACACCATGATTTATACTAATTGGACAGTCTCGAAGACCTGGGACAAAATAATCCGTAACAGTCATTTCGACTGGAGAAAGTGAAACGAACGAAATGGAGAAATCTAAAAAAACAATAATCGTAGTTGAGATTTCTCCACGCGCTTCGCTTGGTCGAAATGACACTTGTTAATTCATCGCTTGGTCGAAATGACACTTGTTAATTCATTGCTTGGTCGAAATGACTTTAATTCATCGCTTGGTCGAAATGACCGTTATGGCGACTTTGCACAACATCTTTTAGTCGCTATATGTAGTCTTTTAAGAATTGACAATTTTAGATGCCAACATTTGTTATAGATTTTTTTTATAATTCGTTTTATAATGAAAAAGTCATCTCTAAAAATAATCGAGGATAATATGAAAATTGCAGTGACTTATGATTTGGCAAGCGATTCTGTTTTTCAGCATTTTGGAAAGACCCAGAATTTTAAAATCTATGAAATACAGGACGGAAAAATCATAAGCAGTTGCGTGGTTGGCAACGGTGGATTTGGACATCACGATCTTTGTGGATATTTAACTGAAATGGGCGTGGACACAATCATCCTAGGAAACAGAGGTCAGGGAGCTGTCGATGCAATGAATAAAGCTGGCCTGAATCAAATTGCGGGAGTGACCGGAAATCCAGATGTGGCGGTAAAAGCCTTTTTGGATGGGACATTAAAAAACAATCCCAATGCAATGTGCAATCACCACGGACCACACCATGGTTAATTCATGCCGATTGGTGGCTCATTTTTGTCCTTAAAAAGTAAATAGAACTAAAAAAATAGGGGGTCTCTAAGAATTGCAATTTTAGAGATGTCCAATATTTTTAAATAGGCTCTAAATAATTGGGTCTGGACAAAAATCCTTTCTTTTACAGTCCGTGCAAAAAGAACCCATCCATACTTGGTCAAATTGATTGGATGCAGCTTTTACAAAATCCTTTTGTGAACTTAAAATCCCTGCTTCAAAATTACGAGTGTTTTTTCCCTTCATCCCAAGACCTGCGCCTGTTAAATTTGCAGATCCCACATAGGCTTCCTTGAAATCAAAAACTATTATTTTAAAATGGACACGGGGGCAAAGAACTCTCTCAAGTCCTTCTATTAAATTTGGATATTTGTCAAAATCATTTCTGAATGCGGGACCAGGTTCTTTTGCGTGAATCAATCTTATGGCGACATTTTTTTTAACCAAGTCGGAGAATACTTCCAGCAAAGGTTTTGATGTTCTGCCGCTTTTTACATACAAATCTTTTATGTCCGCAGTTCCAATCCACAAATTTTTTTTAACTGTCGAAATTTTTTCAATTATTTTTTCATAATGGTCTTCGTTTGCGATGTATTGAAATTCTTGTTTTGATTGAGTAGTCATGGATAAATTATATAGAAGATTTTTGTTATGGAAAAGAGGCTTTTTGAAAACTGATTCATACTGCATTGAATTTGAAATTAACAATGTAAATGGGAGTTTCTAAAAATTGCATTTTTTA
>JAZUEV010000351.1:0-3488 GCA_045640345.1 Treponema sp. | reverse complement strand
CCAGCCATTGACGAGCTTTTGAATGAACTCAAGACCCTTCTTACTGGAATCTCCATGCTCAAGGAATTGACCAGACGCACCCGCGATTATCTTGTGTCCTTTGGTGAACGAATGTCAGTCAGAATGATGGCGGAATATCTTAAGCAGCAGAACACTGAAGCAAAATTCTACGACGCTTGGGATATTGGAATGGTCAGCGATTCAAATTTCATGTCCGCGGAACTTTTGGACGAGGTTTGGCAGAATATTCCACAGGCTTTGAATGAATATAAGATTGGAAAGCAGAACGAAATTCCTATAGTCACAGGATTCATCGCTAAAGATAAAAATGGGACCATCACCACATTGGGTAGAGGTGGATCCGACCTTAGCGCCACAATCATCGGTGCGTCCATGGGTGCAGAGGAAATCCAGACTTGGAAAGATGTGGACGGTATTATGACCACGGACCCTCGTGTTGTTTCCGACGCTAGACCTGTTCCTGAAGTAACCTACGAAGAAGCTCAGGAATTGGCAATGTTCGGGGCACAGGTTCTTCATCCAAGAAGCATGATTCCTTGTCGAAAGACCGGTACACCTGTCCGTGTGAAAAACTCTTACAACATCAAGTCCCCTGGTTCAATCATTGTTGAAGGACACTCCGGCGAAAGACCTTTGGTCACAGCAATAACCAGCGTTAAGAATATCAGTCTCATTGATGTCCAGTCCAGCCGTATGTTGGGGGCATGTGGATTTTTGGCCCACGTCTTTAACCAATTCCTCAAATGGAACATTTCTGTTGATGTGATCGCCACATCCGAAGTTTCAGTTTCATTGACCGTCAATGGAAAGATTGAACTGAGTGGTCTTATTGAAGATTTGCAGAGGGCAGCCGAAGTCAATGTGAAAAAAGACAAGGCAATCGTCACTCTTATTTGCGACGCAGGCAGATCCAGCGGAATCCTTGGTCGTGCGTTCAGCGCATTGGAAAAAGAAGGAATCAACGTCCAGATGATTTCCCAGGGTGCGTCAAAGGTCAACATCAGCATGATTGTAGATTCAGCCCAGGCGGACAGAACTGTGCAGGTACTTCACACAGCATTGTTCAACTGATGTCATGGGAGCGTGCGGGGCTTGTTCATTCAGGTCCCGTGTGTTTATCTCCTGTCTTAATTCTGTCACAGTTTTTGGAGGATAATTATGAAGATTGCATTGGTCGGATATGGAAAAATGGGACACATGTTGGAGTCAACGGCTTTGTCCTTCGGAAATGAAGTCGTCACCACAATTGATGTTATTGCCAACGATGCGAAAGTGAAAGTTGCGTCCGGAGATTATGAAGCGGTCGCCAAGGCTGTAATTGAAAGCGGTGCGGAAGGTGTGATTGAATTTACCCATCCAAGTTCCGTAATGGGAAACATCAAATCCCTTTTGTCAACAAAACTTCCAATCGTTGTA
Organism: Treponema sp.; assembly: GCA_045640345.1. Lineage (GTDB taxonomy): Bacteria > Spirochaetota > Spirochaetia > Treponematales > Treponemataceae > Treponema_D. The sequence continues at coordinate 2,051 of JAZUEV010000351.1, read as the reverse complement.
GGCACCACAGGATGGAACGACAAGATGGATGAAGTTGACCAGATGGCTTCAAAATGTGGCGGAACAATTATGACCAGCGCCAATTTTTCCATTGGAGTAAATCTTTTCTATAAAATCGTTGAACAGGCTGCAACTTTGGTTAACAATTTTGATGAATACGATGCGGCTGTCTGGGAAATGCACCACAATCAGAAGGCTGATTCTCCAAGCGGAACAGCATTGGATGTGGCAAAGCATTTGCTCAAGGGATTCCCAAAAAAGGATGAGATAGTGACAGACGCTTTCCATTCAAGACCACAGCCAAACCAGCTCCATGTCTCATCAACCAGATGTGGATCAGTTCCAGGAACCCATACAGTCTATTTTGACAGTCCGGCCGACACAATCGAGCTTACCCACACAGCGAGAAGTCGTCAGGGATTCGCCAGTGGAGCGGTTCATGCCTTGGAAAATCTGAAGTCACTTTTGGACAGCGGAAAACTTTCATCAGGAAAACTCTATGGCATGAAAGATGTTTTCCCTGGATTGTTTGATTGAATCTTGCGTCGAAGTCCATTCAATATGGAGTCCCTGGGAATTGCAATTTCTTGAGATGCCGAATAGATAGAGATTTTGGATAATCAAAATGACCTTTTCTGCCGATAGTCACGGTATGAGAAGGTCTTTTTGTCTAATAAGAATTGTTAAACTTGTATCAATCTTTACTCTTTTTTCTGCTGCGTCTCCATTGATTGCGGAGACATACACAGTTGAAAAGGGAGACACCCTTTACGGCATTGGTCGCAGATTCGGTGTGTCTGTTGATAATATCTGCAAGGCAAACGACATGGACAAGAACTCTTGTCTACAGATTGGACAGGTTTTGGACATTCCCACTTCGGCAAACACAACCAATTCAGAGAATGTTGCGAAGGCTGATAAAAAATATGAAATCTACACAGTAAAAAAAGGAGACTCCCTTTTCAGGATCGGTCTTGAATACGATTTGACTGTTACCCAGCTGGCGAACTACAACAGTCTTGATGAAAACAAATCTTTGCAGATCGGACAGGAATTAAAAATACCAGTGGCCCCATCGGAAATCCAGATTTCAAATTTTCCAAGCATTACAGAGCGTGACCCAAGAAACTATGGTGAAAAGAAAGGGGACTCATCGCTTTTGTGGCCCGTAAAGAATCCAGATGTCACATACATAATTGGAAAAGTCGGTGGTGTGCAGCTTTCCGCCAGCAAAAATGAAAAAGTCAACTCCATCCATGGTGGAACCGTCTTGTATACCGGAAACTATCGTGGATACGGCAATGTGGTTATCGTTGTAACGGACGACCAGATGAAATATATCTACGCGGGTCTTGATTCAATCAAGGTAAAAAAAGGTGACACCGTTGATTTGGGAACAACCCTCGGTCTTGCAGGAACCGACAGCATAAAGGGCATCCCCCAGATTTCTCTTATAGTCTATGAACAGACGACCCCTATCGATCCAGCAAAAGCTCCAAGAGGATAGAATTGGCTCAAGTCTCCGTGGCGATTTATGTTCCAAACTATGTTCCCCATCTTTTTGAGATGACACTAAAATCGGTGGTGGAGCAAACTGTGTCGTCATTGGAAATCCTGGTTGTGGATGACTGTCGAACCTATTCCGAAAGTAAAAGCGTAAAATCTCTTCTCAAGAAATTAAAAAAATCCCTTGCCTTGAGTTATGGAAAAAGTCTCAGGTTTTTGAGCATGGGAGGTTCCTCCGGATATGCCGATTCTTTGAGGACGGCGGTAAATGATTCATCCGGAAAATATTTTTCAGTCCTTTTTATGGGAGACGTTTTTTGTTCATCCCAAAGTCTTTCCCGATTGATAAAAATTTCTGCCACGAAAAGACCTCTCGATGATAAAGACTGGGACTTGATTCAGGGTTGCGTCATCGCAAAAGAAAAGGATATGGGCATTTTGGAAATCGATTCAAGGGCCTACGACATTGTTGAAAAAAATTCTCCAGAAATTTTGATAGTCGATGATTCCGACACTTTTTTGTCACGCTATATAATGGAAGAAAA
>JAZUEV010000350.1:0-5170 GCA_045640345.1 Treponema sp. | reverse complement strand
ACATGGCTACGATCCGACTTGTTCCTTAGAGGCGCTCCCCTAGAAAAAAAGGAATTGAAAATTTTTCGTTAGAATGTTATATTTAAAACATGAACATTCTTTTAGGTACGTCTGCGGCAAGCGGTATGGGTATTGGAAAAGCTTTTGTTTTACCGGAAGAACAAGAGCGTGTTATTCCAAAATTCTCTATTACAGAAGACAAGATTTCTCAGGAACAACAAAGGTTCAAGGATGCCTGCGACAAAGTCTACGGACAAATCGACGGCACAATGAAATCCAAGACCCAAAACGATCTTCAGAATGTTATTTTTGAAACCTATCTTTTGATGCTTACCGACCCGGTTTTTATTCAGGAAGTAAACGACGGTCTAAAAGAACTTAAACAAAATATTGAATCGGTTTTGTCCCTTAAAATGCAGCAGTACGCACAAAGATTAAGAGACAGCGGCAACGACTATCTTGCAGATCGGGCACAGGATATTGAAGATGTGTTCGGTCGGGTAATGAATGAGCTTCTGGATTACCACGAATTTGACTTTGACCAAGTGCCGGACGGTTCCGTTATTGTGGCAAAATCCATGAAGACCAGCGACACTGTTATCCTCAGCAAACGAAAGATTGCGGGACTTGCTTTAACAGAAGGTGGACTTGCAAGTCACGTGGCGATTTTGGCTAGGAGCTATGGAATTCCGACGGTTGTGGGCATAATCGATGTGGCCAACCAAATCCATAACGGTGAAGAAGTGGTTGTGGACGGAGAGATTGGAGAAGTTTTAATCAATCCAGATTCAGCTACTGTCACCGAATATTTAATCAAGATTGCCAATGAAGAAAAATATAGAATTGCGCTGCAACAGTTCAGGGATAAACCAGCCGTAACAAGCGATGGGACAACATTTAAGTTGTATGCAAACATTGGAACTCCAGCCGAAGCAAGATTGGCGTTGGAAGAAGGTGCTGATGGAATCGGTCTTTTCCGAACGGAATTTTTATTGATGGATGCTATCAAAAAAGCCAGCGACGAAGGCGGTACATTCTCCCTTGCCATGAGTGAAGAAATCCAGTTCCAAGCATACAAGCAGGTTCTTGAAATGATGGGAGACAAACCAGTTACCATCAGAACATTGGACAGTGGTGGAGACAAAAGAATTGAATGTAAGGATATCCCAAGTTTGGATGAAAAAAATCCTCTCATGGGTCTTCGTGCAATAAGGATGTCACTTTTTTCACCAAAAATGTTCAGGGTTCAGCTGAGGGCATTGTACAGGGCATCGGTTTATGGAAATCTAAAAATCCTCTTGCCTTTGGTTACCGATGTTTCTCAAGTTGAAACGGTTCTGGGAATCGCAAAAGGAGTTCAGTTGTCTCTCAAAAACGAGGGGATAGCATTTAATCAAAATGTCCCCATAGGCATAATGGTTGAGACAGCGGCCGCGGCTATTATTTCCGACTGTCTTGCCGACCACAGTGCATTTTTCTCACTTGGAACAAACGATTTGACCCAATACACTTTGGGAATCGACCGTGAAAATCCAAACGTGACACCTTATTACAATGAATTCCATCTTGCGGTCTTGAGATTGATACAGCAGACAATATCTTCCGCAAAAAATAAGGGAATCCCTTGTTCAGCCTGTGGAGAAATGGCTGGTCGAAAAGAAAGCGTCATAGTATTGGCGGGCATGGGAATCCGTGAAATGAGTATGTCACCAAAACAGATTCCAGTTATAAAAGAAACTTTATCCAGATTTAATATCAAGGAACTGGAAAATATTTCAAGCAGATCACTTTACTAGGAAAAAAAATGGCAAAAAAAAAGAAACAGAAACCAGATTTCTCAAAACCAAAGCCTGTGAAAGTCGTTGAAGAAAGCGATGTCCAGAATCAGGATTTGGAAATTGATGAAGAATCAGTTGAAGAATCACAGGAAGAAAAATCAGATTCAGAAGATGATATAAAAAGTCAGCGCAAAGGAAAGACAGACAAATTTTTCCCAGACCAGACTTACTTCAATCTTCCATTGATTGTTATTGCAGGGCGACCTAATGTTGGAAAATCAACTTTGTTTAACGCCCTGACCCACACCAAGCGTGCAATCACCGACCCAACCCCAGGTGTTACAAGAGACCCTGTGGAGGGAACTTGTTTCTTGGCTGGAAAACCAGTTCATCTTATGGACACCGGTGGATACAAGCTTACCCGTGACATAACCAGTCGTGAAAGCGAAATGGACGATTTGGTTGTGGAAAAGACTGTTGAAATGTTGGCCAAGGCTGATAGAATCCTTTTGCTTTTGGATGCGACCGAAATCACAGCGGAGGATGAGGAACTGATTGAGCGGCTAAGACCTTACTGGGGTAAACTGATAGCGGCCGTCAACAAAACAGAGGGTGGAAAAAACGAGTCCCTTGCTTACAACTACATGAAGTTTGGCTTCAAGGATTTGATTCTTATTTCCGCATCCCACGGCGACAATCTTGTACCTCTTCAGGAAAAAATGGTCGAAGGATTGGACTTTAGTAGAGTCACACCAGGTTCAGAAACCGACAGACCAATCCGCATCGCTATTTTGGGAAAACCGAACACAGGAAAATCCACTTTAAGCAATGCCCTGACCCACACAAAAGCAAGCATCGTCAGTGACTATGCAGGTACAACCCGTGATGTTGTGGAAGGAAGTTTCAGGTACAACGGTCGCGACATACAGATTTTGGATACGGCAGGTATTCGTCGAAAAGCAAAGGTCAAGGAAAATGTGGAATATTATTCCGTCAACCGATCCATAAAAACTTTGGACGAATGTGACATCATGTTCCTGATGATTGATGCAAAGGAAGGTTTGACCGAGCAGGATAAAAAGATTGCGGCATTGGCTTATGAAAGAGGTCGTGGAATAATTTTTGTCCTTAACAAATGGGACACCATGGAAGACCAAAGCGCAAAAGCCGAAAGAGCAGCGTTCGATTATATCAGGACCATGTTCGGACAGATGCAGTGGGCACCGATTGTTACATTGAGCGCAAAAAATGCCGACGGAATCAAAAATCTGATGAACACAACTCTTAAGTTGTTTGAGCAGTTGACAAGAAAAATTGGTACGGCATCTCTCAATCTTGCTTTGAACGATTGGTTGGAAAGATATCCGCCGCCAGCAACAAAGGCAATCCATTTCAAAGTCAGATACATCACCCAGACCAGCGTAAATCCTGTAAACTTTTTGATTTTCGCCACCAGTCCTGAGAATGTACCAGGCTCCTATGTGACATATCTAAAAAATCGTGTCCGTGAAGATTTGGGTTACGACCAGATTCCTGTCCAGATTGAACTTAAAGCGAGCCGTCAAAAATGGCAGGACAGGGAGATTTAGTTGACAGGATTTTCCATTGGAGAAGTCGAATCCATGACCGGTGTAAAAGCCCACATCCTTCGTTATTGGGAAGAGACAATTCCAGCTCTCGCTCCAGAAACAGATGTGGGAGGTCACAGGGTTTATTCCCAAGCCCTGGTGGATTTGCTTCGCCGACTCCGTTTTTTGATTTATGAAAATGGATTTTCCATACAAGATGCCTGGAAAAAAATCATTCAAGATGCAGAAAAATATTCCAGGAACAATGATTTAATGACCATAAAAAAATGCAGGGCAGAACTGAACCAAGCCTATGCAGGACTATTGAAATTTAAGCGAAAATTGAATTCCATTTACAAGGGACAGAAAAATGAAAAACAAGAATAAAAATGAACCGACCTTTACAACCTGGTACGAAAAAAAATCCAAGAGGAAATTTACAGAAGACGAAAATTCAAAAGAGGATTTGCAGAATAAAAAGTCTGAAAATAAAAAAACAGCAGCAAAAACAGCGGATGAAAAATCAGCAAAAAAATCTTACACAAAAAAATCCGACACATCCAAAAAACACAGGTCGGAAAAATCAAACCAGTCTCGTGGATTGGATAAAACTGTGGTGGCCAGCGAAGTTGCAAGACTTTTGGATTCATCATCAATTCCTTCCGACGGAAAAAAAATCCTCAACGATTTCCAGGGAATCATCAATTCGACACATCCATTGAACTCAAAGCAGAGAAGTCTTATGTCCGAGCAGATTCGTGACCTGAGCCATGGACTGACTGACAACCGAGGTGAAAGACGATTGGGATACATGAACCAGCCGGCGACCCTTTCAGCTTATGTCCATTATTTTTTGTGGTGGAACTTGGTGCGACTGACAAGACTTTTTTCAAATCTTCCATCCGATTTTTTGGACTTGAGTGAAAAGGATGTCTGTCTTGATGTGGGTAGCGGACCTTTGACTGTTCCACTGGCTATGTACATTGCTCGCCCTGAACTTAGGTCAAAAAAACTTAAGTGGTACTGCATGGACATTTCTTCCCAGGCTCTGTCCATTGGTGAAAACCTGATGATGACAATTTCATCCAAACTTGAAGGGGAACTTTGGGAGATTGTTCGAGTGAAAGGAAATTTCGGGACAGAGATTAAAGAAAAAGCGTCTTTTGTTTCCTGCGCAAATGTGTTCAACGAAATTGTAGAAGACAGAAATATGCCACCCGATTATCAGGCAAAAAAATGTACCGAAAGCATTATCCCGTATTTGGATTCAAAATCCGACAACACAAAGGTCCTTTTGATTGAACCAGGAATCCCATCTTCCGCCAGACTTTTGAGTTTGATGAGAGATTCATTTATGAGAAAGGGATTTTATCCTGTGTCCCCTTGCACCCACTGCGACCAATGTCCGATGGATGGAAAGCGTGGTGGAAAATGGTGCAACTTTGCTTTTTCTACTGAAGACGCTCCTGCATCCCTAAAAAAGATTTCCGACAAAGCTTATCTTGCAAAAGAAAGAGCTGTTTTGTCTTTTGTGGCTCTGAAAAAAGGTGACGTGCCAGAAGTGGATGTGTCCAAGCTGACTTTCGTTGTAACCAGCGACCCAATCCGATTGCCTGGAAACCGACAAGGATTCTACGCCTGTTCCCGAATTGGACTTCTGCTTTTGGTAAGCGACTCCCAGTTGCATTACGGAGACATCCTTTCCATCGACACCCCAAAACACGAACCCAAAATCGACGAAAAATCCGGAGCCTATGTAATAAATTTGTGATGGGAAATTAATGGGTGCCTTTAATAAAGTCGGATCGTAGCCATGTCGTTCTG
>JAZUEV010000349.1:0-5308 GCA_045640345.1 Treponema sp. | reverse complement strand
CCCACTGGATTTTTCTGGTGGGATTTTTTAAAGCTGCACCATGGAAAGATTATCCCGGTGGAGCAACTCAATTCACCCTGCCGTTTGGAGCTTTGGACCTTATGCGATTAGAAATCTTCAATCAAAAAAAGAGCTAAAAATTTTATAAAATCATTTAGCCGTTCGATAATTTTTATCGGACGGTTTTGATATCGAGGTACTAAAATGACAAAATGGGAATTTTTAAAACGAGTCAAAGAGGAAAATATTTCCTTGCCAAACAGAACAATTGCCGTGGATTGTGGACTCATCAGTACAAAAAACGACAAGTTTGTTTTGGGATGCACACAAGTAACAAAAGGAAGTTCATATTTTATTTACGACTCAGATTATGTTTCTACAGAAAAAGAAATCCCAGAACAAGAATTTCTTGAAGTGAAGGACAATAAAGGGAAAAACAGAAAAGTTCCAATTCCACTAGGGATTTTCATTTACCAATCCTTCGAATCAGAAGAAAAAGCCTTTGACAAATTTTATGAAATGATAAAAGAGGACATGGCTAAAAAAAAGGGCATCTCTAAAAATTGCAATTTTTAGAGACTCTCAAAATAATGTCATACCGAATTCATTTCGACATATAATTAGCATGTTTAAGATTCTGAGGCAGGTTCAGAATGACAGTAGTATGCAAGTTTTGACTTTTCCGCCATACAACCAACATTGAAGTCTGTTAAACCTGAATAAAGACCTGTGTAATTTTTTTTAACATTCCTAGTTAATGCCCGGTTGGTTGACAACTACAATGCGTGATTAAAAAAATTTGAAAACAAAATTTGTCGTTGGAGGGAATTCATCCTATATTTAAAATGTAATCGGAGAGACAGTAAAAAATGTCCTGTGAAAATTTGGCTCGTGTCATTATGTTTGGAGTCCCGATTACAATAAAAAAGGAAAATGCAGATAACTGCATCATATTACTTTAAAGGAGCGTTTTATGAAAGGATGGAAATTTCTTGTTCTTTATGTTATTGCACTTGTTATTGGTGGATTCGTGTTTTGGCTTGATATGCCTATATTGCTTAGTTCCGTGTTGGCCGTTGTAAGTTTTTTCTTGTGGCATAAGTTGTTTGCAAAATGGTTCGAGGAGAAATAAAGGATAATTGCAATTTTAAGAGGTGTCTCATACTTAAAATATGTCGGACGATTTTACATAATATTGACAAGGGTAAGACTAATGAAAAAGAAAGAATTTATTGAAAAACTTAAAACCGAAAAATTAACCTATAGAGGACTGGATGTTGTTGTCGATTATGGAATTTCAAGCAATGACTTTAGATATGTTTTTAGTTGCACACAATACGGAAATAGATATTATATTTTTATAAAAGAACAAGTTGGATATGGAGACCGTGGTGAGGAACCTCTCCAAAAATATATTGATGTGTATGACAGAAAAGGCAGAGTAAAAAAATATCCTTTAAATTACGGAATCACTGTTTTACAATCCTTCGAATCAGAAGAAGAAGCCTTTGACAAATTTTATGAAATGATAAAAACTGACATGGATAAAAAAAACTGATTTCATTTTGGCATCCAGTTGTACGTTTGAGATTCCAAGACAACCCCATAACAAATGCAGCTTGTGGTGCTTGAGCTTTTCGAAACCACATTTATAAATTGAAAAAAATTATCATCTCGAATTTGATTAGGGATTTCTAAATATTTATGGTTACATGATTTTAGGAGATGCTGAAACGAGAGCAGCATGACAGGCGCTACTAGTATTTGACAGTAAAGTTTGTGACGATTGACCACAATGGTTGTTGCAGCTTGACCACAATGGTTGTTGCAGCTTGACAAAAATGCGTGGTGGTTTGACTACAATGCGTGGTGGTTGAGCTTGTCGAAACCACGTCTATCCAATAGCATAAAATCAATTATTTTAATTATTTTGTAAAATATTCTTGACATTATGAAAAACTTATACTATAAATTGTATTAAGAAAAACGTAATCAAGGAAGGAACACTATGAACAACGAACCTTATGCAATTGGATTTATTGGTGGAATCATGGCTGTGGTAATGGTTTCAATATTCAAAAAATTTTTCAGGACAAAAAAAAGAACTCTGTCAGAATATGACGAAAGACAAAAACTAAAGAGAGCGGAAGCAGGTTCCATTGCGTTCAAGATTCTTGTGCTTTGGAATCTTTTTGCGGCCTTGTTCTGTGCAGTAAGTGAAAAGCAGATTATGACTCAATTTGTTTGGCACCTTAGCGGAATCTTTGTGGCAGTAAATTTTTTTGGAATCATCAGCATCTGGAAGGACGCATATTTTACTGTGGCAAATTCAAAAAAAAGATTTATAATCGCACTGGTTATTGTATTTTCATTCCTCTGCTTCACCTGTTTTATCATGTGGAAAGATGGAAAGTTCTTTGACCAGAACGGACTTATGGACGAAGGATTCATCAATGTGTTTGCGGCGATTACTGTGGCAGATTTGTTAATCAACATTGCAATCAAAAAGATTGTGGACAAAAAATCAGAAGAAGAAAAAGAGGACTAAATGAAAAACCTAAAACTGAAGGCAGCCAGAGCATTGAAAGATATGTCCCAAGATGATTTGGCAAAAGCTGTTGGGGTTTCAAGGCAGACAATCAACGCAGTGGAAAAAGGAGAATACAATCCTTCAATCAATTTGTGCATATCAATCTGCAAAGTCTTGGGCGTTACCCTCAACGATTTATTCTGGGACGAATCCGATTAAAAAAGGGGCTATCGTCTGTCATTCCAAGTTTGTTAGTCTGTCATGCTGAACTTGTTTCAGCATCTCATATCAACAGTCGCGCATCAGTTGATTCAAGGGATCCCGAAATAAATTCGGGATGACAGTCTCCCATCAAAACATTTGGGCTGCGACTTTCAACGTCTCACAGCCCCCTATTTGTTTTTAGAAAATATCTACGTTATACTTTTTTGCCACCTGGATTTTGTAGCTCAAAGAAATTGTGGCACATCCAGAAAAAATATTTCTTCCAACGGTTGTCACAGTGGCAGGGATTGTTAAGTTCAAACTCTTGCATCCCTTGAAGGCTTCCCTTTTGATTTCAGTAACAGTTGAAGGAACAGTAACAGAAGTCAAATTGTAACAGTTGTAGAACATGCTTTCAGGAATATAAGTGGTTCCCTTTGGAAGGACAACGGAAGAAAGCTTGTCGCAACTACTAAAAATGCTGTTCCCCATGGATGTAACTGAATCAGGAATTGTAAAAGAAGTCAAATTGTCACAATTATAAAAAGCATTGTAGCCTATTTTTTTTACGCTAGATGGAATAGTCACGCTGCCAATACTTGTGTAACTAAACGCACCGTCCCCTATAGCAGTCACTGGAACTCCGTCAAAATTGTCAGGGATGGTTACTGACTCGTTATACTGAACGTCGTTGATTCCACAGATGGTTATTTCTGTAAAACTATCGTTCATCCTGATGGTCCATCTTCCCTGAGTAAAAGAAACTGTGTCAGCAAAAAGTCTTGCTCCCACAACCAAAACCAAAAGTCCAATCAAAAATTTTCTTGTTTTCATGTGTACAATTATAAAATGTATGTAATAAATTTTCAATAAAAAAACTGGAGATTTCTCTCCAGTCAACTTATATTAAGCAGAAATTGGTTTTAAATTTTTCTTTTCACAATCTTCTGCTATGTTGTTGCATAAATTATTAAAATAATAATTACTCTGCATGGTAGAATGATATTTTGCTGTAGCCATGGCCATTAGATTTTTTCCAAGATAACTTCCAAGTTCATATCCAGCGAAACCACCAATGATACCACCTACAATCGAACCAATAGCAGTTCCGACACCAGGAGCAATCAGAGATCCTATGGCAGCACCAGCTTTAACACCAAGCCATCCACCTGCTGCACCTCCGGCAATTCCTCCTGCAACACCCGCCAACGAAATTGCTAGATTACGTTTCGTGAATTGCCCAGAATAATATTTATCAACTTCTTTGTACATATCATACAAATCAACTGCAACCTCAATGATTATTGGAGCTGATTTCAAAACTCCGCTACAAAACTTCATAGTCTTAGGATGTTTTTTTGCAAATGACTTGAGAGTACCGACAGCTTTTTTCTTTGCGGAAGACCCAACATAGGTTTTATTCTCCAAAATGCCCTTGGCCTTTAACTTCTCAATTCTTGTCAACTGTCGCCGTGCTTTTTTTGTCATCATCCCTACTGCAAACGCATCATTTTTAGTTAATTTCGAAAGCATCTTGCCATATTGATTTTCAGTGACCATCTTTTCTGTAACATGTAAAACACCACCATTCCACTCTAAGTCAGTCACAATCCGTTTTACGCCAGAATCAAAAAGCCATTCAGATTCACGACCAAAATAACTTATAGATTCTCCAGTAAAAGGATTTATATTATTCAGAAAATATGCATTCGCACCCTTTGGCACAATTATTTTCTCAAGAACACGAAATCCTTGTTTATTATTTGTTCTAAAAGTATTATTCATAAATTCATTAGCAATATCAATGTTAGTTGATGCACTCAAAAATCCTTTATCAGCACCAGTTAAACCTTTTCCTATTTTTTTACCAGAATCAAGTGCAACATAGTTTTTACCATTCCAACCTATTTTTCGACCTGCAATATAATCAATCCCACCACGATATACAATCATGCTTTCTGATGTTCGTTGATTTTTAAGGAATTCATGAATAACCCTAGTTCTTTCATTGGATCCCCCTTCACGTAAAAGCTTATTCAAAACACTCGATGCCCCTTCATTATATTCATAGATTCCAAAAGAATTGTACCCATTTTGGGCCGTATAATCACTTAAATATTCAAATGCCTTTTGATTAAATGATTTTACCTGAATATTTTGAACCTTGGGATTCAATGCGTTTGCAATCCATTTATTTGTATTATAATTCATCTTTGGCATTGGTGCAGCTTGGGTAAATGCCAATGATGAAACGAGAATTGCAGTAAGTCCTGTTAGAAATATTTTTTTAGAAATTGTCATAAAGCCCCCACTTTGTGTTTGTCAGTGACCAATTTAGAATTGTAAATTGCTCATCAACCTCCAATGCCTCACCTCCTTCGCCTGTACTCCACAACGATGCATAAACCTGATTGTACATAGTATAAACGGAAGGATAAAGGTAATTTGTATCAATGCTCTCCAAATCTTTTAAAAGTCTAATTTTTGTGTCTTTTATATTTCTAAGTTTTTCATCTTTTTTAACGCCTTTCCATGTATCCTTGGAATTGATTCTGTTATTCTCAGAATTTACCT
>JAZUEV010000348.1:0-3061 GCA_045640345.1 Treponema sp. | reverse complement strand
CAACGACCTTTTTGAGGACCTAGGACTTAGTTACGCAGCGCTTGGTCAGACCAGCAAAAGTATAGAAGCTTTTGGTCAGGCGTTGCTTGTTAGGGAGTCGGACACTCTTCTTCTTTCTATTGGAGAACAGTACTACAATGCTGGTGGACGAGTTCCTGCAAAGCAGTACCTTCACAGAGCTGAGCAGCTCACCAATGATGATGGAATCAGGATGAGATGTCTTTTCCTGATGGCCCAGATACATATGGATGAAAATGATCTTGATGGTGCCGAAAAACAGTTCAACGAGATTCTGTCACGGGACTCAAGATCAGCCGAAGCCCATTATGGATTGGGGCAAGTCTATGAGAAACGTGGAGATTTGGCAAAAGCCAGGGCTGAATGGCGAAAAGTTTTGAACTTGAATCCTCGTCATAGAGGGGCAAGAGAAAAAATGTCTGAAAGTCGCTAGAAATTTTTGTTATGCTATAGAAAAAAATATTACATAATGATAAAGTAGATTCTGGAGGAAATATATGGGATTCTTGGATAACTTCACAACAGATATTGGAATCGACCTTGGTACCTGTAACACATTGATTTATGTGCGTGGGCAGGGAATTATTATTGATGAGCCGTCAGTTGTGGCGGAAGAAAAGGGAACAGGTCGTGTTGTTGCTGTTGGTGCAGAAGCTAAGCGAATGCTTTGGAAGACTCCAGGCAATATTGTGGCGATCAGACCTTTGGTGGATGGAGTTATCTCCAACAGCGATGCCACAGAAAAAATGATCAAGTACTTCTTGGCAAAGATTATTCCACGACATAGACTTTTCAAGTCCATCAGAATGAAGATTGGTATTCCATCTTGCGTTACTCAGGTTGAGCGTGATGCTGTTGTTGCCGCTGCTTTGAAGGCTGGTGCAAAGGAAGTCGATGTTATTGAAGAAAGTCTTGCCGCCGCGATTGGAGCACAGATTCCAATCTATGAACCTGCTGGACACATGGTTTGTGATATCGGTGGTGGAACAACTGAAGTTTCTGTCATCTCCTTGGGTGGCATGGTTATTACTAGTTCTATCCGTACAGGTGGAAACGAATTTGATGAAGCAATCATGAAGCATGTCCGTGCTGTTCATAGCTTGATTATCGGTCAGCAGTCCGCAGAAAGATTGAAGATTGAAATCGGTAACGCAACGGCAGATAAGAACATCGAAAAGATGGAAATCAAGGGAACTGATGCAATTACAGGTCTTCCTCGTCGTTTGGAGATTGACTCTGTGGAAGTTCGTGACGCATTGAAGGAACCTATCTCAAAGATTGTCGAGGAAATCAAGATGTCTTTGAGCCGTACACCTCCAGAGTTGGCAGCGGACATTGTTGAACGTGGTATTGTTATGACTGGTGGAGGATCCATGCTCAAGGGACTCCAGAAGTTGATTTCAAAAGAGACAAATGTTCCTGTTATTCTTGTTGAAAAGCCATTGGAATGTGTTGCTGTTGGAGCTGGACAGGCCTTTGAACTTTTCAAGGATATGTCTTCCAGTCGTTCTATCTACGACAGTCTTAACAGCTAATTTTATAGACGAAAAATGAAGTCGAAGTTTTCTTTTAAGGTCCCTGAAATCGTTTTGGTTATCCTTCTTCTGATTAGTTCCATCACCTTGGGCTTCTCGGTCGGAGGATTCCTGATTGATTTCAAGAGTATTGGTTTTTCCATTGTCTCTACAGTCCAAAAGGGTGCCCATGCTGTTTCGGACGGCGTGGTGGGTTCCTTCGTAAATGTGAAGGAGCTTTTTACTCTCAGGAAGGAATATGCTGAATTAAAGGAAAAACTTGCAGACTATGAGTATTTGCAGCGAAACAATGTTGATATACGAAAGGAAAACGAATTGCTTCGCGAGCAGTTGGGTTTTGCCACTTCTGTTGACTATAAAAATATCCCTGCCCAGATTATTGGAAGAGACCCGAACAGTCTTTATTCCACTATCACAATCGACAAGGGAATCAGGGATGGTGTAAAGAAGGGTATGCCTGTTATGGCTATTCAGGATGGAAATGTAGGTGTGGTTGGAAAAATCATTACCTGTGGTGTCCTCACAAGCCAAATCATGCCTATCTTTGACGCAAAATGCAACGTATCTGGTAGAATCCAGACGACAAGGGAACTTGGAATCATCAGCGGTGGTGGAGATATCGGAAAACCACTTTCCATGAAATATATCAATAAACGCTCGATTGGTCAGCTGAACCATGGTGATATTGTTGTCACATCCGGAGAAAACGGAAACTACATGCGCGACATTCCGGTGGGAACTATTTCAAGAATCACTGTACTTGATTATGACTCCTCATTGGATTTGGAACTTGTACCAATACTTGATTTTAACAGACTGGAAACGGTTCTGATTATCAATCCTTCACAGGGTAATGACCGATTGCCTTTTGAAGAGGAGGAAAAGAACAATGATTAAGTCTTTTTTTGTCAGTGTGTTTATTTTGCTGTGTACAGCCATGGTCGAGGCTGCAATTCTATCCAACATTTCAATCCTGCCTGCCATACCAGATTTGAGTCTTATTTGCGTGGTCTATTTTGCTACCCATAACGGAAAGCTCATGGGCGAAGTGACAGGTTTTATTTCAGGTCTCATTCTTGATTTTCTGAGCGCTGGACCTTTTGGTTTGAACTGTCTTTTCAGGACCATCATAGGTTATATTGGGGGACTTTTCAACAAGACTGTGAATACAGACGGTTTTGTTGTTCCTCTTATCCTTGGACTTGGGGCTACCTTGATGAAGGCATTGATTTTCTTTGTGCTTTCATATCTTTATCCTACCGCAGTTATGAGATACAATCCTTTTTCTTGGCTTTTCCTTTGTGAACTTATTTTCACTGTCATATTGACACCTTTGTTATTTAAGTTCCTTAGTCTGTTCAGGAAGGTAATTGTTCTCAATCCTGAGACGATTGCCTAATTTTCTAGGAATTTTTTGTTCCCAAAGACTATGGCGAACTAAGGGGTGTTCGAGTTTGTTTTTGGGAGTTAATGGGAATCTTTAAAAATTGCAATTTTTAGAGATGCCC
>JAZUEV010000347.1:0-9343 GCA_045640345.1 Treponema sp. | reverse complement strand
TTTTATTGTCGTCAAATAAATTTATGTCCCCTCCAAGCCAATACAATTTTTTTATTTCCAATGGTTTTGCAAAATCAAGATTCTTTTTTTCTTCATATTTTTGAATAGCACTTTCGATATAATCTTTTGGAATGGTTGTTTCAGGAGTTTTGAAATCGAACCACTTGTTCACTTTTTTATTTAAACCTTCGCCGTGCATCCATGACTGTAAAGCAGCGTTCAATCCATTGCTAAATTTTTCTGACTTTTTTTCACCTTCAAAATGCAATCCATTTTTTGCAAAAATACCAGCGTTCTTTGGTTCAATGGGTTTTAAATTTTTGTGCATCCCACATTTATATTCAGAATAAATTCTTGAATGTCGGGTCAAAACAAATTTGTGCCAGAATGAACTGTCCAAAAGTCCAGCGGCATAAAACTGTCTCAAAGTTTCCATGGAATTAATTGTGTCCTGGTCATTTTGATTCCAATATCCAAAAATCATATATGCGTGAACAAGAATTCCATTTTCCTTAAAAGCACAACAGGCTCCAACAATTGAATCAATATCCGTGCCTTTGTGAATATTGTCCAAACCTGTTCCCGTAGCAATTTCAATTCCGGCACTCACACCAACCAATCCACCGAAAGACAAAACAGATGCAAGGTCATAAGAAAAATTTTTTTCAAAACGAACATTGCCCCAAAAACTGAATCGATTTTCGGAAGCCGCATTCATCAACGCAAATTTTGTTACAGCGCTTGGTGGTAAAGCTTCGTCCACAAAATGAATTCCCCACACACCTTTTTCTTTTGCCTGATTTTCCAAACCCTTGTAAAGATTTTCAATTTTTGTTTTTTTATAACCGTAGACATAATCCAGCGTCACATCACAAAAGTCGCATCTGTGCCAATAACAACCGTGGGCAAGATAGGCTTTCATCCACGTGCCGTCGGACCAAAGTCTTTGCATAGGATTTGTGTCATCAATCATTCGAGGATATTTTGAAAAATCAATGTCGGAAAAATCTGGAACAATTTCACTTGTGGTCTCGTCTTCAAACTTTTGCAATTCCAGATCATTTTCTTTTTGAAAAATTATTTTTTCTCCATCAAAAAATCTAAGCTTATAGATTTCCGATTTTGGATTTAAATTTTCTTCCAACAATTTTTTATAGGAGCCATATCCACGGTCGTAGCTCAAAGCATCGATGTATTTAAAAATATTTTTGTCATCCACATCCCGAAGTTCCGTGTTTACAAAACCTCCTCCCATGGTAATAAAAATTTTATTTCCATAAAGATTTTTTAAAAATCTGGCGGTATACAATGCAGCCGTAAAAGTCCCTGCAAATGGAACACTTATGCACACAAGTTTTTTTTCGCTGGACGGATTTTCAAAAATCGATTTTTCTTTTTCCACAAGATTTTGTAAAACGCTCTCATAAAAATTTTTTAAAATCGGAGAATCAATGCCTTTTTCAATTTGAGAAAAACTGCTTTCGTTAACGGTCAAAGCTTCCGCATATCGAACCAAAGAAAATTCTTTATCAAAGACAACAGTTATATAATCACCTAAATCTGCAAGAGCAAGACTTGCCAAAAATCGAGCGTCATCCGTAGATGGTTCCCTTCCTAGATTCTCCAGAAAATTTTCCATACGATTACCACGAGGGGCAAAAGGTGAAAAAATAAATTTATGGCACAACTCACGACCGCTTAAAGAATTTCCGTCCAAAAGAATTGCAACAATCGTATCAATCCATTCAATCCATCTTTCACTTTCGCTTACATATCTGAGTAAAACATTTCCGCTTCCTTCATCTCCATTTTTCAAAAAATCCTGAACCTTGTCCAATGCTTGATTTTTTGTTTTATCAAAAAGTTTTTTCAATCCTGAAGAAGAAAAAATCTCAGAAAAAAGTTCAATGCTTAAATCAAACCATTTTGCATTTAAACCTTGTCTTACAAAAAATGATTTTAGATATGCTCCCGAAGGATAAGCTGTGTTCAATTGAACCAACGGTGGTTGAATAATTATTGCATCCATGTCTTTATTTTAATCGCTTAACCATTAAAAGTCAAACCACATAGGAGTCTCTAAAATTGCAATTTTTAATGACAACTTTGAAAATTTGACGTTTTAAACCTTGTGATTTCATGGCTCAAAACTCGGTAGGAATATCTGATATTCTGTATATCTCTGAAAAGTATTTTTTAGAGATGCTCTATATTCTTCATAAAAAAACACGGATTTGTTCGCATCTAACGATGCTCACGGATTGGACTTAGCAAATGAAATGGTTTGGATAATTTTTGGTATCCAGATAAAAGTCGTGAGGGGCGTTAACCTCGAACAAATCCGTTTGTAAAAAATCTGAATAATGGTTTCAATCTTTCTAAAAATCCTTTTTTTGTCGTAATGTAAAAAAATCGTTAGACTTTTCTAAGAAAAATTGACACCCCTTGGTGGTAAAACAAAACTCGTTATAAGACTCAATGGAATCTTGCGTCAATTTCTCCAATAAGGAAAGTCTGTTTTATGTCATCCAACTGCAAAGTCATAATCTGCTTTGTCTGGTTTGGACGACCAAAGTTTGTGTACACCTCCGCCTGAACAATTACTGGTTGCAAAAGTTTTTGCTGATGGTTTCCATAATAGTTGCACTGGATTTTATATTTTCCATTTGGAGCAACCTTCAAACAAAATTCTTCAGGTCCATATCCTTGTGTAAAATCTCTGGACATACGACCACCATTCAAAGTTTCCTTATGTCCATAATAACATTTTTCATTATTTGGATCGGTTACCCACAAATCAATATCACAATCATCTGTGTTCCATGTCAAAACAATTCTCAAATCCACATCAAAATTTTCCATAAGCTTTTTGTCGATTTTTGATGTGTCCAATCTTCGATGGTTTGCGATAATTGAATTCATATCATTCAACGCAGTCATCTGGATTTCCTTATAACGACTGTCCCAATCGGTGGATGCGACTTCCCAAAGAGAGTCTATAGCTTTTTGATAGTCTCCATTTTTTTCATAAGCCAAAGCAAGGTCTCTTTTAAATTGAGGAACTTCGGATTTTATTTTTACAAGTTTCGCAAAAATATAAATCGCATTTTTATAATCTTCATGCTCCATCAATTTATTTCCAAGGGCGCGAAGGACATCCGTGTTTTCAAGATTCATTTCCGAAAGATTTGACAAAATTCTTTTTGCCTCTTTTGAAAGTCCCTCGTCTTTGAAATAGTCCGACACTTCCATAAAAAATGCTGGAGAAGATTCATAATCTTTTTTTAGTTCCAAATATTTTTCATACATCTTATTTGTGTCGCATCTTTTTAAAATCTTGATGTAATCAGAATTTGAACTCCATGCTTGGAGAGTAACGGTTGCGCCATTAATATTTCCAGATCCGTTTGCTCTTGAAAATTCTTTTGATTCACTTAATCGTGGTGCGGCAGAAACATCGGCAAAAGAATCCATCTGCATACCCATTGCTTCATAGACTCTTTCCTCCTCAAAATATGAATCACTGACTTCACTTGCACGTACAGAACTTACATCGCTTGTCCGAACTGCACTTCTTTCTGATAGACTGAAAAGTGGACGAGGTTCATTATCCCTTCCCTTGCTTACTTCTTTCTTGAATTCCTTTGGTGATTTTTTCCACCATTTTTTAAATTCTTCAAAATTATTGTACACATAATTTGGTATTCCATCTGATGATGATTTTGAAGAAAACTGTCTTGACACAATTCTATCGTATTCATTTTTCAAATCGCTTGGAGGTTCAATTCCATATTTGACATAATCTTCAACCCTGTCCAAGACAATCAATGAAGTATCCTTGGTTACGATTGTATATTTTTTTGCAAGCTCGATTATCTCAGATTTATTTTCATCGTAATCAGTTTCGAGGTCATTAATTTTTTTCATAGCCCACAAACGTGCGACTCTTTCTGATTCCACATTTCCACTTTTTGTGAGAGAAATTTCTTTTACCAAAATCTGTTCAACAGTATTTCCACGACCAACAGAAATTTTGATTTTACCGTTTTTCTTTTTTAAAACTCCCGCCACGGAAAAACTTTCTTCAACAATCGTGCCTGGTTTTGGATAGACCTCATTGATTTCACTGGAATCATATTCCACAGATAAAATCCTCATAGGCTCTTCCATGATTTTTGAAATACATTCATCAACAGATTTTTCTTTTAAATTGATAAACATACCCTCATTGGTTTCCGCAATTTGTTTGAGCATGGAAAAGTTTGCAGAGCTTGATGAATTGATTGTGAATATTTTTCGTCCATCAAATTTTTTTTCGGATTTTTCTTTTCCCCAATTTTCAAGTCCGTCAGAAAAAAGCAAAATAGTTGTGCCACGAGAAATTTTATTTATCACATTCAAATTTGTTGCACCATCGAATTTCAGATTACGAATTTTTTCTACAGTTCTATTTGAATTTAAAAAATCCAAATCATAAGAATCTACGATGTCATTGGCGAAAGTTACGAAATTAATTTTTCCAAGACCATATCTCTGACAATATTTTTTTAGAAAGTCCAATTCCTTTTCGATATCACGATTTTTTGCTGAACCAGAAACATCGAACAAAATTGTTACATTGTTTGGTTTAGGAACAAATTTCTTGTCGTCCATATTTAGAAGTCCGGCATTGAAATAAAAATATGAATCACGACCAGCATCCTGAATAAAAACATTTTTATATGTGCCAGGTCCACTCACTTCTTTTTCGATTGTTACTTCAATATGTCTCACACCAAAAGCAGGAATTGGATAGACTCTTGTTTTAAAATTGTTTCCATTGGTCATCTCCAACAAACCAGGATCAATATTTTTTCTGACCACATCTTCAAAGACAGTTCGACCTTTTTCTTTTTCGATTGCCACACCCTGTCTCATTTTTCCATTGATGTCCAAAGCGTATGAAGAAATTGATTCCCCATCCTCCAATGGAAATTCAAACTCTCCTTCCAAAATTCTGTTGCTGGAATTTTCAATGATGTATTCGATTTGTGTCGAAAGAATATTTCCAGTCTGCTCTGATTTGTGTTCAACTTCATAAACCTTCAAAGAACCTTTTTTACCTTCCTTTGAAACAATCTTCACTGCACGCTGAAAAGTATTTGCAAAACATAAGGATGCTGCGGCTACAAAAATCATAAAAATAGAAACAAAAATTTTTTTCATCTTAACCCTCCAAAAAACTTATTGAATCAGTCATACAGAAATAAAATTCCTTATGACTGCATTTTCAATAAACACTGGTCTTAAAAAATAACAAATTAAGAGAAAAAAAGTTTCAAAAATAAAAAGCATCTCTAAAAATCATTGAAGTCTTCAAAAATTGAAGTTTTAAATTCAGTCACAACGGATGGCAATAGCGCGCGCCTGGTTGTACGCTTTTTTTAGACCAACAGAAAAAAGAATTGGCAAGATGGTCATATACATTTTTAAATTATTTTTTCCGCCCCTTGCAATCCATGCTCTTTTTGATTGACTGAATATTTCAAAAACCATTGGAATGAAACATAAAAAAAGACTGATGGTGTTTGTGAATTTATTTTTTTTGGAGACAGGCAAAATTTTTCTGATCGCAGTTTCAATTGATTCTACCCCTTGTCGAATTTCCAAAGTGGTTGTTGTTTTAAATACAATTGATGAAGTCTGCATTACGCAAAAAAGTTTTATCAACATGGATGCTGTGTTGAAATCAAAAATCACATTTATAAAAGAAGTTTTTAAAATCTGAAAAAAAGGCAAAACCTCTCCATCAAAATCAGAAGAAAGTTGAGGAATATATTTGCTTAAAAAATCTCCAATAAAATATGTGGTGTACAAAAAAATTGCATAATAAAAAACAACCTTAAAATCTCTCAGCTGTTCTTTAAATGTGAAATGCAAAACAAAACACAAAACAGTTTGAGCAAAAATCAACGCCACCGAAAAATAAATTGGTAGGAAAAAAAATAAAACACTTATGATTGGAATAATTAAAATTTTTATCCAAGGTTTTGTTTTATGGAGAAAAGATTTTCCTTGCTTGTACGAAAATGCGGAATTAAATTTTGACATTCTACCAAACCATTTCTGAAACAGAGTTATATGACACAAAAGGATTTCTAATATTCCATTGCTCCAAATCAATTTGTGAAATATTTTTTGTGTCTCCGTCATAAACTTTTTCACCACGGAAAAGCACTATAAATTTATCAGCAAGTCCAAGACATTTTTCAATTTCGTGGGTCAGAATCAAAACTGTTTTTTGCTGCTGCCTCAAATTTTTTATCAATTGATTAACCTGTTTTACTCCACCAAAATCAAGATTGGCATAAGGTTCATCCATTATAATAATCGGCAAATCCATGGCAAGCATACAAGCCACTGCCAAACGACGCTTTTCACCACCAGACAAAAAACGAGCAGCAAATTCTTTTTTTTCAGTCAGACCAGTTTTTTCCAAAGCATCACTTACGGATTGATTGATTTTATCTTTTTTCCAACCAAGATTTTTTGGACCAAAGGCAATATCTTCTTGTGGAGTTTCACCAAGGATTTGAGTTTCCGCTTCCTGAAAAACAAGTCCAACTTTTCCGTTCACAATTAAATTACCATTGTCATAATCTTCAAGTCCGGCAATAATGTTCATCAACAAACTTTTACCCGAACCATTTTCACCAGAAATAATCGTGCAGGAATCTTCTATTATATTGAGACTTATATTCTTTAAAACCTGTCTTAATCCATTTGCTGTATTAAAACTTTTTGTCAGATTGGAAATTTCGATTGCATTCATTTTTTACTTATCGGCAGTTAAGGGGCATCTCTAAAAATATGGGCATCCAGAAAGATTGCAATTTTTAAAGACCCCCTTAATTTCATCACTTTTTTACTTGTTGAAATATCTTGCAACAATTGGACGAACTTTAACAGCAACAGGGATACAAACAATTATTTTGAGCAAATCACCTGGGAGGAATTTAATTACACAAGCATCCATTGTATAAACAAAAGCAGATTGACCTTCAGCGATTTTTCCATTGGAGCTTGCCCAAGTCGCAAATCTGATGACACCTGGAATATACAAAACAATCATTCCAACAAACATGGCGATTATAATTCTAATTGTTGATTTTGAAAAGAATTTTTTTCCTTCATCAAGCTTTGGTTTTCCTGCAATAAATCCAGCAATAATTGCACCCAAAAGATATCCAAAAATAAATCCACCAGTTGGTCCAAGCAAAACAGGAAGTCCACTTGTTCCACCAGAAAAAACAGGAAGTCCAATTGCGCCTGCTACAATAAATAGTAAAGTTGGAAGACCACCAAGCCATCCACCCAAAATAATTGCAGTCAAAATACAAAGTGCATTCTGCAAAACGATTGGCACCACTCCCAATGGAATTTTTACAAAACAACCAACACAAATAATTGCCGCAAAAAGTGCAACAAAAACAGAAGTCAACGCAAGATTTTTTTTCATATTATCCTCCAAACTCGCAAGGCATCCAATACAAATTTTTTTGAACTACCCTATTTTTCTACAAAAGAGAATATACAACAGATAAAAACAATTGTAAACCCCTTTCTACAAATTTGGTTTACATATTTTCGGATGGACCGATTATAAATCAAACGACACTCATTTGGATTGGTTAATAATAGCGTACAACCGATTGTTAATTTTTACGCCACTCATTTGGGACTGGTTAATAATAGCTTATATCCGATTATAAATTTCCAGACACTCGTTGGGACGGTTAATAATAGCGTACAACCGATTGTTAATTTTACGACACTCGTTGGGGGTCTGTTATATTTGAAGAGACCGATTATAAACCAAACGACACTCATAGGGGTCCGTCATCTCGACCGCAGTGGAGAGATCTCTAATACAAAATACAGGTATTTTTTATTGTCATGCTGAATTTATTTCAGCATCTCTTGATTAACATCCTTCGGAAGACCGATTGTTAATTTTTACGCCACTCATTGGGTTGGTTAATAATAGCGTATATCCGATTGTTAATCTCCAGACACTTGTTAGGGTCTGTTATATTTGGATGGACCGATTGTTAATTTTACGACACTCATTTGGGTCGGTTAATAATAGCTTATATCCGATTATAAATTTCCAGACACTTGTTGGGGTCTGTTATATTTGGATGGACCGATTGTTAATTTCCAGACACTCGTTGGGGGTCTGTTATATTTGAAGAGACCGATTATAAATCAAACGACACTCATAGGGACCGCAGTGGAGAGATCTCTAATACAAAAGACAGGTATTTTTTATTGTCTGAATCGGTTGTTTTGGATAAATCAATTATAAATTTTCGTATAAATCAGTAAAGATTGATTTTATATGTTGAGACTTTAGAGAAATTAGGTTATAATTGTTTTAAATTGGACAATTTTAAAGTTCATTTAATTGGGGGATTTTAATGTCTTGGCTTTTTGACAGTCCTAAGGCTTGTTTTGGTTTTTGTACACTACTTTTCGATCTCATGCTAACCAGTTTTACTTTAATCAAGTTTCAGCGTGGAGAAAGAAGTCGGGAATTTAGGGTTCTTGTAATAGTCATCACAATTTCTACATTTTTTGAATTCATCCGTGTTTATATTCAGGAGCTCCCCTTTAGTCCGCTAAATTTATTCCTAAAAAACACCATAATGTCCGTATGTTTTATTGGAACATTGTCCATCGCATACACATATTCAGTATACCTGGTTTCCTTTGTCCATTACAAAAGCAATTTGATGAAAATTTTTAGGATAATCAACCTGATTGCATTTTTGGCGGATATAATTTTTTTGATTGTGGATATCAGATTCGGTCTTTCATGTACATACAGCGAAATGATTCGAAATTATGTCAGAGGACCAATGTATCTTCCGTCGGCATATTATGTTCCTGGATATCTTTTGGGATTTTCAATCGTGGTTTTTTGGGGAGACAGGAAAATCTCATTTCGCGCGGCGAATTCGGAATGCTTGATATTTGGCCAAAATGTACAGTTTTTGCCGAAAAATCTATGCAAGATAACGAAGACTTTTTTGAGGCACTTTCCCCAAAAAGCAGATCCTGCCCAGGTGTATTCTTGTTGTGATCGAACAGGAAAACGCGAGGGTTTCCGGATCCGTGCTGTCAATACCGATTACGATGTGGAAGCAACCGAATCTGCGATAGAAATTGCGGAAATGCGGTTTTTCGGTTATCATCCAGATATCCGATCGGTCACAAAGACCGACGAAAAATAAGGAGGAAAAACAAATGAAAAAGATCATCGCAATCGTTCTGACTCTGGTCATGGCTCTGTCCATGGTCG
>JAZUEV010000346.1:0-1623 GCA_045640345.1 Treponema sp. | reverse complement strand
AAAACACGGAATCATCAGCGGGAGCATTGGTCAAAGAATTTGGAGGGTCAAAAGTTCTGCTTCATTTTGGAGGTGGTTCTGCCGAAAAGTCTGGACTTCTTGGTCGTGTTCGCGAAAGTCTGAAATCATCAGGAATAAATTTTGTGGAACTGGGAGGGGTTCACGCAAATCCTTTGGACACTTTGGTTTACAAGGGAATCGATCTTTGCAAAAAAGAGTCTGTTGATTTTATTCTCGCCGTTGGTGGTGGATCCGTAATCGACAGTTCAAAAGCTATTGCCATGGGTTGCTGCTACGATGGAGATTTCTGGGACTTCTATAGTGGAAAGGCATCTGCAACAAAAGCTCTTCCTGTTGGAACTGTCCTTACAATTGCGGCCGCAGGTAGCGAAGGTTCAGGGGATTCTGTAATCACAAAAGAAGATGGCATGGTCAAAAGAGGTGCCGGTGGTGAATGTATCAGACCTAGGTTCAGTATCTTGAATCCTGAGTTGACACAGACTCTTCCTTCTTATCAGACTGCTTGTGGAATAACCGACATCATGGCCCATGTCTGCGAAAGATATTTTACAAACACTAAAAATGTTGAAACCACCGACAGACTTTGTGAAGCGGTTCTCCTTTCAGTAATCAACGAGGCTCCAAAGGTGATGGCAAATCCAAACGACTATGAGGCAAGGGCAAATATCATGTGGGCTGGAATGGTTGCCCATAACAATATCGTGGGCGTGGGAAGATCGCAGGATTGGAACAGTCATGGAATTGAACACGAGCTTAGCGGAATGTACGATTGTGCCCATGGAGCAGGTCTTTCTGTAATTATGCCGGCGTGGATGAAATATGTTATGAAACATGATGTCATGCGTTTTGCTCAGTTTGCCGTCCGTGTGTGGGGATGCAAAATGGATTTCTCCAATCCAGAAAAAACTGCCGCAGAAGGAATTGACTCATTCAGAAATTTCCTTACATCAATTGGCATGCCTTCAAAGATTTCAGAAGTCGGTGGAAAAGAAGAGGACATTCCTCAGCTGGTAAAAAATTTTGGTCTCAAGGATGGAGCAAAGACTGGTGGATTTGTGAACCTGAGTTCAGAAGATGTGGCAAATATTTACAGACTGGCACTTTAGGGATGCCCTTTAATTTTACAGGAGGTTCTTATGAAAGCTTTGTTCATTGGTGGAACAGGAACAATCAGCATGGCAATATCAAAACTGCTTTTAAAAAACGGATGGGATTTGTATCTGCTTAACCGTGGAAACAGAAATGTCCCTGAACTTGATGGAGCACATTTTATATGCGGTGATATAAACAACGAAGATGAAATCAGCAAAAAGATTGATGGAATGTATTTTGATGTAGTCGCTGAGTTCATTGGATTTGTTCCTTCTCAATTGGAAAGGGACTACAGACTTTTCAAAGGAAAATGCGGTCAATTTATTTTTATCAGTTCGGCATCGGCCTATCAAAAACCTGCCAGCTCAGTTGTTATTTCTGAAAAAACTCCTTTGGCAAATCCGTACTGGGAATATTCAAGAAATAAAATCGCCTGCGAAGATTATCTGATGAAACTCTACCGTGACGAAGGATTCCCTGTGACCATTGTCCGTCCAAGCCACACCTATG
>JAZUEV010000345.1:0-2200 GCA_045640345.1 Treponema sp. | reverse complement strand
TAACTATGTTCTTTCAGAGCAGTTCTCCGGCGACACCTACAAAAAGGGTATGTCAGTCCGTGCAAGAATCCAGAGGGATGTGGCCTCGTTGTTTGAAAACTACGACATGGTTCTCTGTCCAACCTGCCCGACCCCTTCATTCAAGTTGGGACAGAAGGTTGACGACCCATTGGAAATGTATTTGAGCGACCTCTTTACAGTTTTCGTAAACCTGGCACGCATTCCAAGCATCTCAGTACCATGTGGAAGCACAAAGGATTCAATGCCAGTGGGAATCCAGTTTGCAGGACCAATGTTCGCCGACGCAAAGATTTTACAGATTGCACAGGCTTGGGAAGAAGACCACCAGGGTTGCGGCATCCCAGTAGGCAGATAGGAGAATTTTATGGCAATTGATAAATGGGAAATAGTCATTGGATGTGAAATCCACACCCAGCTTTTGACAAACACAAAGGCTTTCTGTGCCTGCGAAAATAGATACGGTGGAATGCCAAACACAAGGGTCTGTCCTGTATGTCTTGGTCTTCCTGGAGCAATGCCTAGAATCAGCAAGGGATACGTGGAGTTGGGAGCTGTTGCCGGACAGGCTTTGAACTGCAACATCGCACGATTCACCAAGTTTGACCGCAAGCACTATTTTTATCCTGACTTGACCAAGGGATACCAGATCACCCAGTACGACATCCCACTTTGCACCGACGGATTTGTGGATCTTCCAATGCACAAGCTTCCAAAGGAACAGCAGTTGGGAGGAGAAAAGTGTCGTCCAAAGAATTTCATTGGTCAGGACTGTATCATTGAGGACGGAAAATATCGCCGTGTCCGTGTTGAGCGAATCCACCTTGAGGAAGACGTAGGTAAATCATTGCACCTTCAGGGAGCCCACTCATACATTGACTACAACCGATCGGGAACTCCTTTGATCGAAATCGTCACCAAGCCTGACATGACATCTCCAGAAGAGGCAGCCCTTTTTATGGAAACTGTCCAGGAGAT
Source organism: Treponema sp. (assembly GCA_045640345.1). GTDB lineage: Bacteria > Spirochaetota > Spirochaetia > Treponematales > Treponemataceae > Treponema_D. Next base: position 1,204 of record JAZUEV010000345.1, on the reverse strand, counting down.
TTTGCGATATGTTAAAGTCACCAACGGAAACCTTGAAGAAGGAAACATGAGATGCGATGCCAACATCAACCTGAATGTCTGGGAAGATGGAAAGCTGTACCACACACCTATTTCCGAAATCAAAAACCTTAACTCATTCAGAATCATCCGTGACGCTTGTACTTATGAAGCAAAACGCCAGCTGGAGGAATTCATCAACGACCGTCAGGAATTCAACCCTGGATTCAAGGTGACAATGGGTTGGGACGAAGAAAAGCAGCAGACTGTTGTTCAGCGTACAAAGAACTCATTTGTTGATTACCGTTTCGTTGTTGAACCTGATATCAAACCATTCAGCGTCAGCGAGGAACTGATTTCTTCCGCCGCAAAAAAAGTGGGAGAACTTCCAGAAGCCAAGCGCAACAGATTCAAGAAGGATTATTCACTTTCCGACTTTGATGTTGAAACTTTGACTTCAACCAGGGAACTTTCACTTTGGTTCGAGGAAGCCGCAAACGGTGCAAAGGATGTTAAGAAAGTAGCCAACTGGATTCTTGCCGAGATTCTTGCAGTCCTTAACGAAAAGAACCAGACCATTTCCGACTTGAGCATTGGTCCAAAGCATATTACCGCATTGGTAAACAGCATTGAGGATGGAAAAATCACATCGGCACAGGGTAAGGAAGTCTTTGCTGATATGCTCCAGAGTGGAAAAATGCCTGAAGATATCATCAAGGAAAAGGGACTTGAAGTGGTTAGCGACAACAGTGCAATTGAAGCCATTGTTGATTCTGTAATCGCCGCAAATCCAAAGGCCATTGCTGATTTCAAGAGTGGAAAAACAAATGTTGTTGGATGGCTTACCGGACAGGTAATGAAAGAGTCAAAGGGTAAGGCAAATCCAAAGACAGCATCGGCACTTGTAAACCAAAAGTTGTCGGCACTGTAATAGATAAAAGGGCAAAAGGGATTGGTTAATTAATTTTTCGCTCCCACCAGAGCCTGTTTCGGAATGACGGCTTCCGCGCTTCGCTTGTGCAGATGTCATTCCGCCCCAGTTCTCTGGTTCCGCGAAACATTTGGTTAACAGTGCTTTTGCCCTTGTCTTTTTATAGGACTTTTGATTGTCCAAGTTTATCTTTTGTGGTTGAGATCTCTCCACTACACTTCGTTACGGTCGAGATGACGCCCCCCCAACAAGTGTCGTTGAATTAAAAATCGATCC
>JAZUEV010000344.1:0-4736 GCA_045640345.1 Treponema sp. | reverse complement strand
CCAAAAAGTTCACTTTCCAAAAGAGTTTCGCTGTGAGCCGCGCAATGTACCTTTATGATGCTTTTGTCTTTACGGGACGACAGATTGTGTATGGCGTTCGCTACAAGTTCTTTGCCTACACCGCTTTCTCCTGTTATAAGGACGCTGGCTTTTGTGTTTGCCACCTTCTGAATCATCTGCTGGACCTTCTGCATGGCGACAGATTTTCCTATCATCCCCTTCAATTGGGAGCTTGTTTCCAACTGTTTTTTAAGGCTCTGGTGCTGGATACTCATTTCCCGACCGGCCAAAGCTCTTTTTACAATCATCGTCAGGTGGTCCAAATCCAGTGGCTTGGTCAAAAAATCGTAGGCCCCATGTCTCATCGCATCGACGGCGCTGTCAATACTTCCGTGTCCTGTCAAGACAATCACCGGGATGCCAGGATTTTCTGATGTCACTTTTTCTAGAACCTGCTCCCCGCTTATGCCGTTCATCCTAAGGTCTGTGATAACAAGGTCTATGTCTCCGTGGGAAATAAGTTCAAGTCCTTCCTTTCCGTTGGATGCAAGTTTTACATTGTAATCCTCCATCTCGAAATTTGCGGCAAGACCTTCCCGAATGTTTTTTTCATCGTCGATGATGAGTATGGTGAATTTCATTCTATCTCTCCAGGATTTTTATCCGATTTGTCTGCAAGCAGGTTGATTTTTTTCTGCGGTATGGGTAGCGATATCGTAAAGACCGTTCCCTTTCCCAATGAAGATGTGACCTGTATGTCCCCTGCAAACTCTTTCACTATTTTATACACAGTGGTCATCCCAAGTCCAGTGCCGGTCGCCTTTGTGGTGTAATAAGGTTCAAACACTCTGGACATGGTTTTTTCGTCCATGCCTACGCCGTTGTCCTTGAAGAAAAGGAAAAATTTGTCGTTCTTTACCAAAGTCTTGACGCTGATTTTTCCGGACAAGCCTGAGTCCTCTTTTGCCGAATCAATAGCCGCAACAGAATTCTGCATCAGGTTTATGACGATTTCCCTGAAAAGTTTTTCGTCAAGCAGGATTCTTGGAGAGTTCTGGCACAACTGAAGTTCGAGCTCTATGCCACGATTTTCCGCTTCCGGTGAAAAAAAATCTACAAAATCTTTTAGAATCTTGTTGGGATTTGCGAGCTGCATGTTTGCTTGCACAGGACGGACGGCGAAAAGAAAATCCACGACGGTTTTGTTCAGCCTGTCAATCTCTTCGTTTATCACCCCAAGATAGTTTTCCATAAACCTTTGGTCCGGGAGAAGTCCATCTCCATTCCTGGATTTTGTTACGGATTTCTGCAAAAGCTGTATGTGGATGCTGATGGCTCCCAAAGGATTTTTTATTTCATGGGCGACGGAAGCTGCAAGATTTGTGAGACGGGACATGCTTTCCATTCTTCTGAGAAGGATTTCCGACTGCCGTTGCTGGGTAACATCGTCCACCGTGATAATCGCTCCCGCCACAGTCTTTGTTTGACCATGACCGCTGAGGGTGACCAGTGATCCAATCTTGACTGTCACGAAATGAAATGATTCTCCAAACGGAATCGAAAATTCCTCACGAATGTTTGTTTTTTGTTGGTTGGCACAGTTTTCCAAAAAATCCGCGATTTCCTCATCTTCCAGGACGGACCATATTTTGTTTCCATCCGGATCTGGCGAAAAATGAAGGAGACGTTCGGATGCTTTGTTGTGGTGAACAAGATTCCATTCCGTGTCTACAATGATAAGGCCTGTGGACAGACTTTCAAAGATTGATGTAAGGTTTTCATTTTCCCTGATAAGTGTTTCCATCAAGTCTGAAACCTGGTCCAAATTCAGTTTATCAATTTTTTTGTATGCTTTTTTTAGGAAATCATTCATTTTGATACATCCCCCAGCACACCCCCATGGATTCTGTTGATTTTCATAATGTCCATCACCAGTTCTTCAAGACAGGCGCTCGGATTTTGGTTGAAAAAGCCCACGTTGCTGTATGAATGTCGTATTTTTTCAACAAGATCAGAAGATGCTTGGCAACCTGCTGGAGTGGACATCAAAGGCCTTTGAATTTCAACCAGGGATTCCATAAAGATTTTAAAAAGAGCCCGTGGTTCAAATCCTCCGCAAGTTGATACAATGGATGGAATGTCCGGCATGCGACCAGATGCCACCGTCTTGAAGAAAACTTCTGCATTATAGCGCACTGTCTCCGGATTTATGGGAAAATAGTTTTGCAAAAAAGTGTTGATTGAATCGGGAATAGGACCTCCTCCAACAACTGGGTCGTAATGGAACACCCTTTTTATGACTTCCTGCTGCTGCTCCTTGTTTCTCGTAAAAAATGAATAGGTTCTTACTCTGGACAGGATTGTAGGCAGAATAGCTGAACGCCTGGCCGTGGTCAAAATAAAAACCGTATCCTCAGGAGGTTCTTCAAGAATCTTAAGCAGGGCGTTTCTTGCACCTTCCGTCATGCTGTCCGCGTTTTCAATTACGAGAACTTTTTTTCCGTCCCCGGAACTTAAATGCGCCCATTCCTGGAAATTTCTGATCAGGGAAACAGGTAGAGAATCGTAGAGGTATGTGCTTTCAAGTTTTGTGCAGTTCTTTTCTATATTGTCAAGGATTTTTACCAGCTCGTCTCCATCAGGAATGACTCTTCCAGGTGAGAGCACTTCCAAGTCTTCGTCTATCGCTTGGATTAGAGGCGAAAATTTTGAAAGCTTGTCGTCGTCTTTCCACAATATTGAATTGAATCTTACCGTAAGTTTCCTGACAGCCCTGAGATAAAGAAACCTTGCCGCTTCCACATGTTTTGTATTTTTTGCGTTCTGTGAAAGCAATGTGGATTTTGCTGCAGCAATTTCAAGAGTCCTGTTGCCTGTACCGACCATCAACAGGTTTGGAGAAACCATGGCCCTATGCTTTGTGCAGTTTGGACAATCACATTCCCAATTTCCTTGAGGAATTTTTTTACATGCCAAGACCCTTGCCAATTCCAACGCGCATGTCAATTTTCCTGATGACGCGGGTCCAGAAAGAAGGATCGATCCAGGAAGTCTGTCCTTTAAAATATCCTCCGCAAGTAGACCCGTCGCGCTTTGGTGCAGAACATTATCGAACAATTTTTCCTCCAGTCTTTAGCATAACCAATTGATGACAATGGATGCCACTTCCGTTGTCTTGTCCCAGGCCGGAATGAAATGGTCGCCCAATATGATTCTAAAGAACCTGTAGAAGAAGCTGTTGTCCAGTATAGATGACGCATTGAAAAATGTTTGGGATGTCATCAAAATGAGAATTAAAAAGATTATAGCCAGCGCCTCGAAAATTCCAAACAGGAAACCAAGGCTATGGTTCAAGGAGTCCAAAATCTTTTCCTCGAAAATCTTTCCCAGTGTCATTTGTAAAATTTTAATGACAATAAAAAACACCACGAACACAGCCAGGAAAGTCGCGACGGTGCAAAGAATCTGGTTGGAAATGTACTTTGACATTAATGGCGTGAATGTTCTATAGAAACAGATGGCTGCAATGATGGATAAAACTGGTGCTGCCTTGTCGAAGAACGAGTCCACGAAACCTTTTATGGAGCATACTATTATACATGCCAATGATATTCCAAGAAAAATATAGTCGATCACAGCCACTGCCATTTTACATCCCTCCAAGAATGATTTCAGCGATTTTTTTTGCTGGTTTGAAGTCCGCGCATAGAATTCTGCATGCCTCTGAAAGTTTGTTCCTTGTGTCCCTGTCCAAAAGCTTTTCAAGGGTTTTTTTCAGGTTTTCCGAATTTGCTTCTTGACCTACCAATGAATATGCCGCTCCCTTTTCTTCAAAATATTTTGCGTTATCGACCTGGTCACCCCTGGTTCCTGAACCACAAAGCGGAACAAGCACCATAGGTTTTTCGCACACCGCGCATTCCCACAAAGAGTTTGCCCCTGCCCTGGACAACACAAGGTCGCAAGCCTGAATAACGGATGGCATCTCCGCATAGATAAATGGATATGGATGATAGCCTTCTCTTTTTTTTGCAAATAGTTCTGGATTTTCATCGGAGAAGCGTTTTCCTGTCTGGTGGACCACGATGAAGCGTTCCAAAAGCCAGTCGAGATTTTCCACCACCAGGTTGTTCACCTGCAGCGCACCAAGGCTTCCTCCCAATATCAGGAGAACTGGTTTTTCATGGCCTTCCGGTATGCCCAAAAATTTTAGTCCTTCGGAGCTGTGGTTTTCATAAAAGATAGGTCTAACTGGATTTCCTGTGACGACGCATTTTTCCTTCAATCCATCCTTGAAAAATTTTTTTGTGTCATCGTAGGAGACGAAAATATTTTTTGCTGCCCCACTGTTTAGTTTTGTAGCAAGTCCAGGAGTGAAATCACATTCGTGGGTGTAGTAAGGTATCTTCTTGGATTTCGCAGCCCTGCAAGGTGGAACTGATACAAATCCTCCCTTTGAAAAAAGACAGTCCGGCTTTAGTCTTTTCAAAATCTTTTTCGACTTGAAATATCCGGATGCAATCTTGAATAAATCCTTGAAGTTTTCCCATGAAATATATCGCCTAAGCTTTCCACATGGGATGCCGCAGAATTCTGTAATGCTTCCCCCCTGGGATGCGAGGTTTTTTTCCACTATATCTTTGTCCATGCCTTTTTCGTTTCCAATCCAATAGATTTCAACGTCAAGACCTTTTTCCTTTGCCAATGCTTTTGTTGCATCTGCTACGGCGATTCCT
>JAZUEV010000343.1:0-5061 GCA_045640345.1 Treponema sp. | reverse complement strand
TGATAGCACGGTATGATTCCAATTGTTTTAAAGGAAAATCGTTAGATTTTCCGAATCCGTGTGACAACTTATATGATTTATGTCATAAACTGCGTTTGAAATTTTAAGTTCGTTTCAGCATCTCTTAAATATTCAGTTTTTAAGATCCCGTGCGCAGCCGCCGAAGGCTAATAAATTCGGGATGACGGTTTCAGTTTTGCTGCGACTGTATTTGTAAAACATTGCATTTTCAAGATTGTCTCTAAATTTTGGTGGATAGACAACAATCTTTGCATCGGCTATAATTTTTGAGTCGGAAAAAAAAGGACTGGACAGGTTATGAGAAGAAAGGACAGGGAAGTAACGGACTTTGATAAGATAGTTTCGATAATCGACAGATGTGAAGTCATAAGGATTGGACTTTCGGACGGCGATTATCCATACATCGTTCCCCTCAATTTTGGTTATGAGGTGACTGGGGGAAACCATATTGATTTCTACATCCACGGTGCCATGGCTGGAAGAAAATACGAACTGATGCAGGAGAATAAAAAATGTTCCTTCGAACTGGACATTCCTCTGAAAATCGAATATCTCTATGACCGTCACGACATTACGATGCGCTATGAAAGTGTCATGGGGACAGCCGATTTGGAATTCATAAAAGATGGACACAAAGAAAAAATCATGGAAGAAAAAATCCTTAGTCGCCATGAGGAGATGAGAAAATTTCCTTGGAACAAAGAATCGTTGAACCGATGCGCCATTGTGAAAATTTCGGTCAATGAGATCACAGCAAAGGTCAATCCTCTAAAGGGGAGCGGGGATTAGGTTTTCTCCCAAAGACAACCGAGTTGGACTGTCAAAAAAAGTTGGGGGCAAGTTCAGAATACACTAGATCGATGTCCTGGATTTTCCGTGACCTTCCAAAATGTCATAGGCTTTGTTTAAAAATGGTTTCCCTGGAACTTTAGTTTTTTTAAAGTTAGCCACTTGTTGAATGCGGCCAGGTCGTTTCCTTCAAGAGATCTGTTGTTTTTTCCACGACTCTGATTCACTTTGTCACCTATCACTTCGATGCAGATTTTTTCTACACCATTTTTTTGTGCATACACGATGAGACATTTTTTCTTTTGAACTTTTTTTACATAGGAATCCACGCAGTTGTTGAGCACTTCTCCAAGGTGATAAATTTTCAAAGGATTTTCCGCCAGCCTGAATTCATATCCATAAATATTTGCTTCCAATTCTTTTTCTTTGTCCGTGTATTCAATATTGGCAGAACCGTTGCGTATACAAATTTTTTCCCTGCAACGAAAACCAATATTTGAAAGAAGATTGTGGTTGTAAAGGCTCAACCCTTCCTTGAGGATTTTATTTTTTTCTTCATCGCTTAAAAAATCTGTCAGAGAAAAAAACATGAAGGCCGCATCGTTGATATCTTTTTTATTTTTGCCATAGGATTCAAGGTTTTTCTGCAAAAGATTCCAGGCAGATCTTTCACCTTTTTTGTTCGCCACCGATCTATAAAATTCAATAAGCGAATTTATATGTCCATTTGATACATCTGTATAGGTAGGGTGGGTGATTTCTGGAAACTCTCCTTTATTTGCAGATGCTATATTAACAGAGGCCATTGGCAAATCCTCAAAATTTGGGACAGGAAGACTTATTCTTTCCTCCTCGATGGTAGATTCTTTATTCTCCATCTCTTCTTTATCTTCGCAATTGTCGATTTGCAATAAGTCAAGAGCAAAATCACAATCAAGATCATAGTCCAAATCAACAAAAATATTTCCATGCTCCGATTGGATTATTTCGTTGAGGATATTTTTGTCATGGAAAATTTCGCTGGCCTTTTTGGCAATCACAAGCGCATCCGTATTTTCCTTGTAAACTCTACGGAGGGTTGGCCATGAACTTAAATTCATTTCAGAACAAAGCTCCTCAAAGCAGGATGAACTTTTGGAGTCAATCTTTTTGAGTTCGGGGATTTTATTTTCAAGCCCAAAAAAACTTGGTTCATAGGGCCATCTCATTACCGCGTTGATGGAATTTTTGGTCTGCTTCAAATCCATATATGAAACTTTTTTTCCATAGCGATTCTTGTTGTATGTGGCGATTATCCTCATAACAAGACTGAATACTTCCTTGGGGAGTTTTCCGTTGATATAAGTTTTGTCTGACCACTTTTCATATTTCCCACATTCGTTTGGATTTTTTGTAATGGTCTTTGTGATTTTGGAAGCCCTGTTGTCAATATAGCGCTTTCTTGGTTTGAAAATAATATAGTCAATCTTTAAAAGCTCGTCTGGATTGTCGCCGCCATGGATGTGGAATCCATATACATGAGGACTGCAACCTTCGCCATTCTCAGAAGTGTTCGGCTGAAATGGATATCCAGCAGACTTGAGCAATGAACAATTGTTGCTGGCAGGACAGTTGGCATCTTCCGTGACAAGATGTTCAGGGCAAAGAAAAGTTTTTTCATCAAAAAAATATGTGATGGGAACATAGTACGGGTTGAAGTTGCATTGGACAAATTTTCCCGTCGAAAAATCTTTTATAAAGTAAAAACCGTTGCCAATTTCGTGCATGTTTCCATAATAGCGACCGTAGTAAGTGTTGAAGGGACCAGATTCTAATGTATTCATGGTTTTAAAATAGGTCATATAATCCTCCTGACAAATGCAATTGTCGAAATTTTTTCTACGATTTTTATCAGAACTTTTTATTTGTTTATGGATGCAGTGTATCATAAATTTAAATTCAAATGGTAGCAGAAAATGCGACTTTTTGTAAAACTTGAAATCGGCACAGGACCGTTAAAATAAAAAAACATCGGCCGAGTCTGTACCGTTTTATGGCGACCGCTGTAGGTTTTTAGATGCTAGAACCTAATCCTTTGGACGTGCATCTGGATATCTCTCGTAGAATCTATCTTCTGCAATCTGTTCCGGAGTCCTTGTGTCCTCTGTTTTTGGTTCAGGCTTCATTTTATTGTAGAGATAGTCATAGGCTTTCTCCTCCTCATCTGGTTCGAACTCTGCTTTGATATAGCTACTGAATCCACTTCTTTCTTCGTAACTGGAATCAAAGACATACCATTTACCGTTTTTTGTAGTCTGTGTTACTCCATAAGGAAGACAGGTTCTTTTTCCTTTCGTAAACTGGGATCGAATACCTTGGTTTAAGCAAAACTCATAGTCGAAAAAATAATTTTGTCCATACCAATGGAGTTCTCCATCATTGTAATGCTTAAGAAATTCTTCTTTTGTCATTGTGCTTCATCTCCTTGTTTTTTTACGAATTGTGGAGTCTCTAAAAAATTTTTAATGGATGACTTTTTTTTGTCCTATTTGACAATCGGCTGGTTAGTTTTAAACGATGAGAGGGGCAAGACTGAAAAAAAAATCCCGGACTCTTTTGGAAATCCGGGACACTTGTTTATTCGTGCCGATGAAGTTAATTCATTGTAGGCAAGAAATCAGATTAGATTATCTGAAGAAAATAATCAAAACCTGTGAGACAATAACGACAGCTACCAATGCGATTGGGTATGTTGAAGCATAAGCTCCTGCAACTTTTTCTGTTCCCGCTGTTGAAATAAGAGTTCCAAGAGCTGGAGTTGAAGTCATACCACCACAGATTGAGCCCAGATTGTTCAAGAGGTTCAACTTGAGGACGTACTTTGCGAAGATGAAACCGATAATCATTGGTACCAATGTCATGACGATTCCATAGATGAAGTATACCCACTGGAAGTATTTTACGAAAGAAGCTCCACCTGCTACACCTGCTCCAATAAGGAAGAGCATGAGACCAAGTTCACGGAACACTTTGAGAGTTGATTCCTTTGGCATGATAGAAATTTTTCCGATCTTTGAGAAGTGTCCGAAGACCAATGAAAGGATAAGACATCCACCGGTTGTGGTGAGAGAGAAGTTGCCAAACTTGAAGCATCCGATTACCATTCCCAAAACTGCGACGATGGAGAATGCACAGAATCCAAATGGATCCAATTCCATTTCTGAACCGTTGAGCTTTGATGGTTTTTCTGGATTTGCTGCGGAAAGCTTGTCTCTTTCAATCTGCATATCAGCTTTTGCCATTTTTGGAACAAGCTGGACAAAAAGAACTACGCCGATAACTCCAAAGAGATATGCGATTCCGTGTCCAACAGCTACGATTGCTTCAAGGTCGATACCTGCTTCTTCTACTGAACGAACAGTTGCCTTTGCTGCCGAGAATGCTGGAGTTGATGTAAGAGAACCTGAAAGAAGACCGACCAACATAGCTCCTGCCTCTTCTGGTGAACGACCGAATCCCTTGATGTCAACCAAGATACATCCTGCGCAAGCCAAACCACCGACGATGATAATCAAAAGACCAAGGAGAATGTATGACTTGAAGTTCTTTTTCAAATCGCCAAAGAAGCTTGGACCTGCGATAAATCCAACTGATGTGACGAAAAGGATAAGACCAAGAGTCTCGACAATCTTAAGCGCATTGGAAACATAAGAAGCACCGGAAACCTTAAGCTGGTCTGCCAGTGGATTGTAAAGGAATGCGCCAAAAAGAAGAGCTACAATGAAAACACCTGCAGTTCCCAAAGAAACACCTTTTACAGTGATTCTACCAAGCAAATAACCAAGAGCGGCGATCGCGAATACACAGAAAACCAGGAATGTGATCGTCTTGATTGAAAGAATGCCTCCGAAGAGTACCATAATAAAACCTCTTTATTATTAATAATATGAGTATTTTTATTATATTGATAAAGAGTTTTTTAAGCAATAAGGGAAGAATGGGGAACCTGTAAAAATTACAATTTTTAGAAATGCACAATAAATTGTTGTCCAAATCGGCATCTCCCTAAATTACTTTTCAGATGCTCTCTCGTGTATTGACCACAATTTTCTATAGGATTAAAATCAAGGGAATCGCTAAAAAATAGGGATGCAATTTTTAGAGGTAACCTCAATAAGATCTGGACCTATTTTTGGGGACTTTCCATATAAACGGTGGAACTGCAAGGGGATGGAGATTTTATGGATTTTTCGTACATGCTGAACACATATC
>JAZUEV010000342.1:0-1856 GCA_045640345.1 Treponema sp. | reverse complement strand
TTTACTTCGATTGCATCGCCACCATGCAACATACTATCAGGAGGATTATTTTGATTTCCTAAATAAGAAAATGTTGCAGAAATTGCAGTATTTCTAATTTGTTCATCTTCAATATCAACAGTATTTGCAAATAAATCTTTTATATATTCTTCTAAAGCTTCCCCCATATTATTTGCTCGATTATGACTACTACCTTTCCTAATTAATTCTGTTTTAGGATTTTCTACCAAATTAATTATTGCTGAAATAATATTATTCATATACTCCTCTATATTAGAAACTTTTAATAATACTATACATAAAGTTTTGATTTTTTTCTAATAAAAAATAGTGCACCAGTGGTCTGTCGCCATAACACATTTTATATGGAAGAAAAAAGTTTTCCTGCGTCAATTCCGTTGACAAAAGTTCCCTCTGGATATGCCTTCACCAGGTTTGCTTTTCCATCCAAAAGATGTGGGCTTGAGACACCGTAGCTGATAGATGCATCAGCTTCCAAGAGTGCTGAATAATGGTCTGCAAGCCTTACCATTTTTCCATCAGTTGGATTGAATTCATCGCTGTTGTATTTTTGGTTAAGCTCCTCAAAATCTACCTGCACCACTCTTCCGTATTGAAGAATCCTGTTGCTGAACTCATCGTTTGTAAAATAAAGTATCTCCTCCTTATAAAAATCTTCCATGTACGGAACAAGTTCCTTGGCAACTATTTCATCTTCAATGTTCTTTACGATTGATGGAAGTCCGTTGGTTGCCTGCTTCACTGGAGAGATAATATCACGAGTGACTGCTTCCGGCAAATCATGGAACAATGCGGAAAAAAAGTTGTTGTAGATTCTCTTTGGACACATATCCACCTTTGACTCGTGCATAAACAAAAGAGTCAGAACTGCCACAAAAAAACAGTGCCCTAATACGGAGGTCTTTGGAATACGTGGGGTCTGGTTCCATCTGGTCTGGAATCTAAGCTGCTCTATGTGCATCAAAAAGTCGAAGGGCTTTTGTTTTGTGACCAAAAGTTGTAGTCCCCTGAGGTCAAGAAATGAATTTATGTCTGCGTTCACTTCTTTGCGGATTTTTTCAAGGCGTTCAGGCTCATTCACCATGGAAATCATTTCCAGTTCCCTAAGTGTTGAATATTTGTGGGCTGCACGAAAGATTCTGGCAGTCTCAAGATTGACGCATCCCTTCGCTCTTTCTATATATTTTGAAAAACGGTCGAAAATTAGTTCGTCTTCTATCAAATTCCTGTACTGCTCGACGACCCAACGATTAAGTTTTCTATACTCCTCTGGATATTCTGTCCTGATAAGTCGTTGGACTGGACTTTTTATGTCACATAGCGCAATTTTTTTTAGCAAATCAAAAAGGGAGGCATAAATCATCCATTCCCAATCCACATCAACGCCACGATCCTCTTCGTACTTTCCGATGATGTACGCAAGGACCATTTTTTCGGCTTCCTTGTCCATTTCCACCAAATCAAAGGGACGGATAAGATCGTTCCAACGTTCAATAGAAAATCCTTCAAAAATCTTAAGTGCGAAGTCTCTTTTCATAGAAAATCCCTTAAAGGGGTACAGGTCATACCCCATGTGATGATACTAGGACTTTTTTGCCTGCTTCTGGTCGGTTTCCATTTTTGTTTTCCAAACCTGCGCCTTCTTTTTAAGTTCCTCCGCTTCATCGCTGTCTCCAAGTACCATGGAGATTCGTCTGAGGGACATGAGAAAATTAATGGCCATCTGCATGTCAGCTTCGTTGTTTCCTGCAAGCTCATACTTTTGCCTATAGTCGGCGGCACTTTTTTCAAGAAGCTCCTTGACTTTACGGACATAGAACACTGTATTGTCATAG
>JAZUEV010000341.1:0-2020 GCA_045640345.1 Treponema sp. | reverse complement strand
CATCCCGAACTTAATTTGAAATCTGTGGCGGATGCTGAACTAAATTCAGCATGACGAATGATTCCTCAATAAGTGTCTTTTTTCAATCGGACTTACGCTATAAAAAACGCCTTGCGTTAACAGTCTTCCAACAAGTGTCGTAGAATTTTTAATCGATCATAGTTAAGGTCGTTAACCTCGGACAAATCTGTTTGTAATTTTTTTCAACGAGCGCCAAAAAAAGAATGTCGCTAAAAATTTATATTCTTTGGAAACTCACTAAATAAATTTGCCGAAATCAAAAAAAAGTTATATATTATATGGGGCGACTTTTTGATTGAAATTTTGGTTGCCCAAGAATAAAAATCATGTCCAAGGAGGATTCAGATATGTCAGACTGTAATGGTTCTTGCTCATCTTGTTCAAGCGCAGGTTCTTGCTCAAAAAAAGACTTCCGTGAAAAATTGATGGAAGGTTCATCTGTAAAAAAAGTTATTGGAATTGTTAGCGGAAAGGGTGGCGTTGGAAAATCCTTGGTCACAAATCTTTTGGCTTGCAAGGTTGCCCGCGATGGATACAAGACTGCTATTTTGGATGCCGACATTACAGGCCCATCAATTCCAACTGCATTTGGTTTGGAGGACGCAAAAGTTGAAAGCGGTGTAATGACTTTGCCAAATGGGGAACAGAAAGATTTTATCACCCCGGTAAAAAGTGAAAAGGGAACACAGATTATGTCCATGAATTTTCTGTTGCCAAAAACAACGGACCCAGTCATTTGGCGTGGACCTGTTATTTCTGGAGCAGTCCGTCAGTTCTGGACCGATGTTCTTTGGGATGACGTGGATTTTATGTTCGTTGACTGTCCACCGGGAACTGGAGATGTACCTTTGACAGTTTTCCAGTCCATCCCGATTGACGGAATAATTGTTGTTTCTTCACCACAGCAGTTGGTTCGTGTCATTGTTGAAAAAGCTATGAACATGGCCAACATGATGAACGTGCCTGTGCTTGGTCTGATTGAAAACATGAGTTATGTTAAGTGTCCGGACTGCTCAAAAGAGATCCGCATTTTTGGTGACGGAAATATTGATGGCATTGCAAAGGATTTTGGACTGGAAGTTTTGGCTCGAATTCCAATCGAACAGAACATGTCCAAGGCTGTGGACAATGGTGAAGTTGAAAGTTTGGACGACGGTTATGTGGACGGCGCCGCAGCAAAGGTTGAAAGCCTGATAAAAAAAGTCGATGCCTAAACTGATTTGTGGTCCCATGGCAACTTTAAGTCACCAGGCTTTCCGAATGTTGGTGGAAGGTTTTGGTGGCTGCGATGTTTATTTTACGGAAATGATGAACGCCGCATCCCTGTTGAATCTGGGACCTTTTGAAAAATTTTATCTCCTTGATGCTCCCGTGCCGGAAAAGATTGTGTGGCAGTTGACTGGAAATTCGGTCGAACCCATGGTGAAGGCAACAAAAATGCTTGCACAAAAATCTGGCATAGGAGTTGATTTGAACATGGGTTGTTCTGCTCCACAGATTTATAAAACCGGTGCGGGAATCTCGTGGATGATAAAACCTTTGTCAGAAACTGCTGAACTGGTAAAAAAAGTAAAGAACGCTTTATTGGATGAAGAAAAGGAAAACGGAATCCATAAAAGACTGAGCGTAAAGTGTCGCCTTGGTGCTGATGATTTTACTGACAAATCTTTTTTTGATTTTACAGACATGTTGGTTGGGGAAGGGGTTGAATCAATCACATTGCATCCTAGGACAATCAAGGAAAAATTGGTTGGAACTCCTCGGTATGCCTATGCCGAACAGTTGGCGTTGCGATATCCAAATGTTGATGTCTATGTCAATGGAGAAATAAAGGATGTGTCCTCTGCAAAAGTGACCATGGAAAAAGTTCCCCACGCAAAAGGATTGATGATTGCAAGAGCTGCCGCACAGAAGCCATGGATTTTTTATGAATTAAAATCTGTTTTGGATGGAAACAATGGATCGTTGTAGATTGTTAGGAAAAAAGTCGCCCTACATT
>JAZUEV010000340.1:0-1935 GCA_045640345.1 Treponema sp. | reverse complement strand
CCTGCGAAGCAGTCTTTAGATGAGCGATAGCGAAGTGCGGAACAGCCGACGGCTTTAGCCGGAACACCCAGAATAAATAAATGAATCCCCGTCAGCACGAATCAATAATTGTCCTGCAAAAAATTGATGAACTGGAGGAGTTCTTTTTTGGCCAAGTCGTTTTTGATTTTCAGCAGATTTTCATCCAATGGAGTATACAGCCAATAACCGCCGTCGATTGGAATGCTCTCGGCAAAATAACATAAATGCTTGCTCTGAAAAATATGGGTCGCCCTTCGTTTTTTACCCTGATAGGATTCCCAAATCCCCACCGAAAGTTTGCAAGTGTCGCTGAATGGAAAAAATTTTAGTCCAGCCCACATGTACCCATTCAGATAAGTTCGTCCACAATATTTGAACTGCAAATTTCCTTGGAGCTCAGTCTGTTCCGCGATTCCCAAATCTGTCAATTCTTCCAATGCATTTATCACGTCTAAGGAAACTCCCATGAAATCGGCAAAATCATTTTTTGAAAAAATTGGTGAAATTGGAACTTTGCGTGTGGGAAGAGAATCGGATAGAATAAACGACGGCACAAAATTCGGGTTGCTATAAAAATAGCCATTCATTTCTTTATTATATTTAATCGGAGCGGCGCATCTTTCCCGCAAAAATTGAATGTCACGACTGATTGTTGCAGTCCCCACCTCAGACGATTTTGACAACTTTTTGAGGGACGGAAAACATCCGCTTGCAATTTCCTTGTGAATCAAAGTCAGACGCTCAATCATTCGGTGCGTAATTTTTGAAGTATTCTTATCCATAAAAACAGTATAACACGAAATAAAAAAAATTGATAGAGAACATCATTTTGATGTGGAAAAAAAATTTAAGAATGACGCGTGGTGATGTTAGGGGTGTGGTAGGATGGTGGGGATTAGAAATATTTGGAGGAAGAATTTATGAAGATAAAAAATCTGATCAGAAAATCTGTGTTGGGATTTGTTGCCGTGGGATTTTTGGTTTCATTTGTTGCCTGCGATAAAAAAACGGATTCAAAAAAATCAAGCGGTGAAGAAAGTTATGATGCTGAATTGCAGCTTCTAAAAAAACTTGAGTCTAAGACAGACACAGCAACATTGACGGAAACAAAAAAAGAAGAGCCTAAAGTTGATTTGAACTCTTTTGAATCACACAAAAACAAACATGCCAACTATCGCTTTTCTTATTCCGCATCCAGCTATCTTGTGGAAACTTTGAGTTCAGGAACAACCAGCTACAGTCCAGATAATCTTGCGACAAAAATTGGAACTCCATGGGTCCCAAAAAACTTGAACGGAAAAAACGGTATTGGCGAAACTGTCACACTCAAAGGTGCGTGGGATAATCATTTGTGTCTGGCGGTAAGGAATGGGTTTCAGACTACCAGAGTAGATGACATTTACGAAAAAAATTCCAGAGTAAAAACATTTGATATTTCCTGTCAGGAATCTGATTTGTCTATGACTGTTAACATGTACGATTCCAAGGATACACAGGTTGTTGATATTAGAGAGATTTTGCCAAAATCAGAAGTGCCGTCAATTACAATCAATTTGAAAATAATTGATGCCTACAGCGGTTCAAAATATTCTGATCTTTGTATTGATTCAATTGTTCCTTATTTTGTGGAAGAGTCATTGCCATCAAAAGTTCAGATTGTAAGCGATGCCGATGCTGATAAAAATATTGCTATTGATAAAGCAGAGAACGCTAACAACTGGATGTGGAAATGCAAGCTTTTTGTTCCTGCTGGTACTGGTTGGAAAGAGTCTTTTACATTGGAAGAACTCTACAGCGGTTTATCTGAAAATACGGTCATGGAAACTGAAGTCGTTGAGGACAGAATTGGTATAACAACAACTGTAGGTGCTGAAGGAATAAAGTCGGGTCGTAGCCATGTCGTTCTGTGAGCCA